>CAZFXH010000386.1:0-7641 GCA_964522905.1 uncultured Anaerolineaceae bacterium | reverse complement strand
AGCGTGTCGTCCCCCGCGATGGAGCCCGCCACCTCCGGCCAGCGCGCCCGGTCGAGCGCCGCGGCGATGGCATGGGCCGAGCCCGGGAGCGTGCGCAGCACGAGCAGGAGGCCCGCTTCGTGGATCTCGAGCGGCAGGTCGGACAGGAGCTTTCGGAGGCGGTCCTCGCCAGAGGTCTCTGCCTCGACGAGCCGGGGCGGCAGGGCGTAGGCAGCGGTGCCTTCGCGGGTCACCTTGACCAGACCGAGCTCCGCGACGTCCCGGCTGATCGTCGCCTGGGTCGTTCGGAACCCACGCTCTCGCAGCGCGGTGGCGAGCTCCTGTTGGGTGCGGATGGGCCGAAGGTCGACCAGGTCACGGATGGCCCGCTGGCGGAGCTGCTTCATGACCTCCATGTCAGGGCCGCCGGGCTATCGGGCCAGCCAGACGACGATGACGACGGCCGCCAACGCGAAGCGGTACCAGACGAAGACATCGAGTGAGCGTGTCCGCAGGTAGCGCAGCATGAAATGGATCGCGGCAAGCCCCGAAAGCAGGGCCGCGATCATCCCGACCAGCATCGGCTCCAGCGCGGCCTGGACGCCGGCTTCGCCGGTGAGCAGCTTGCGGGCCTCGAATAGGCCGGCGCCGGCGGTGATCGGCGTCGCCATGAGGAACGCGAATCGAGCGGCGGCCTCCCGGTCAAGGCCCGCCAGGCGGCCCGCCGAGATCGAGATGCCCGATCGACTGATCCCCGGGATCAGTGCCAGCGCCTGCGCCGCGCCGATGCCGATCGCGACCGGGAAGGTGATGTCGGCGATCGCGCGCGACCGGCGCCCGACTCGATCCGCAAGGAACAGGATCGCGCCGCCGACGACGAGCATCACCGCGACCAGGCCGACCTGGCGGAACTGTTCCTCGATGAGGTCGTTGAACACGAACCCGGCCAATGCGGCCGGGATCGTAGACGCGACCAGCAGCCCAGCCAGGCGGCGGTCCGGGTCGTTCCGGAAAGACCGGTCGTGCACGGCGGCGAGTCCTGCGGGGATGAGGCGCGCCCAGTCGTCGCGGAAGTAGACGAGCAGGGCCACCAGGCTTCCGAGGTGGAGCATGACGCTGAACGCGAGCGAGTTCAGGAACGGGTCGTTCCACCCGAGCAGGAACGGGACCACGATGAGGTGGCCTGAGGAAGAGACCGGCAGGAACTCAGTGAGTCCCTGCACGATCCCCATGAATAGCGCTTGAAGAACGGTGTCCATCGAGACGGCCCTCGCGGGCCTACGGCGCGGCCGCTACCGAATGAAGAGCGGGGCGAGCACCAACGTGATCGTCGCGAGCAGCTTCACGAGGACGTGCAGCGACGGGCCGGCGGTGTCCTTGAACGGATCGCCGACGGTGTCACCGACGACGGCCGCGGCGTGCGCGTCGGAGCCCTTACCCAGGACATTGCCCTGGTCGTCCTTGAGGTGGTTCGATTCGATGTACTTCTTGGCGTTGTCCCACGCCCCGCCGCCGTTGTTGAGGACGGTGGCGAGCATGACGCCCGCGATCGTGCCGACCATCAGCATCCCGGCCACGGCCTCCGCGCCGAGCAGGAGCCCGACGATGATCGGCGTAGCGACCGCTACCACGCCCGGGGCGATCATCTCGCGCAGCGCAGCCTTGGTCGTGATGTCGACGACACGCGCGTAGTCCGGGCGCTGGGTGTAGTCCATGATCCCGGGCATCTCGCGGAACTGGCGACGGACCTCGACGATGATCGCCTGGGCAGTCGTGCCCACCGCACGGATCGCGAGTGAGCTGAAGAAGTACACGAGCATCGCGCCGATCAGGCCCGCGATGAAGACTTCGACCTTGGCGAGGTCGACCGACGTGAGGAGCTCGCCACCGCGGTTCGTCTGGATCAGGTTGACCTTGTCGATGTAGGCCGAGAAGAGCAGGAAGGCGGCCAGCGAGGCTGACGCGATCGCGTAGCCCTTGGTCAGCGCCTTCGTGGTGTTCCCGACCGCATCGAGACGGTCCGTGATCTCGCGCGCACCGGCCTCGGCTCGGCTGAATTCGGCGATGCCCCCGGCGTTGTCGGTGATCGGTCCGAACGTGTCCATCGCGAGGATGTAGGCCGTCGTCATCAGCATCGCCATCGTGGCGACAGCGGTCCCGAAGATGCCGCCGACGTCGCGGCCGGCATCGTTCACGATGCCGGCCTGGGCGCCGAGCCAGTGGCTGGCGAACAGCGCGATCCCGATCGTGATGGCCGTCACGAAGGTCGTCTCGAAGCCAACCGCCGTGCCCGAGATGATGTTCGTCGCGGGGCCCGTCTTGGACGCCTCGGCGATCTCGCGCACCGGGCGGAAGGAGCCCGCCGTGTAGTACTGGGTGATGTAGACGAAAGCGACGCTCGTCGCCAGGCCGACGACACCGGCACCGAAGAAGTAGAGCCAGACGGGCAGCCCGGATGGAGCGCTGCCGTTGGTCTGGAGCATCACGTTGGTGACGAGCAGCAGGGCCACGACAGACAGGATCGTCGTGACCCAGTAGCCGCGGTTCAGGATGTTCATCGGGTTCTCGTCTTCCCGACCGCGAACGAAGAAGATCGCGACGATCGTCGAGAGAAGGCCGAAGGCCCGGACGACGAGGGGGAAGAAGATCCAGGCCTCGGGACTCGGCCAACCGGCAGCCAGGGCGATCGTGTAGACGGCGACGCCGAGGATCATCGCGCCGATATTCTCGGCGGCGGTCGATTCGAACAGATCCGCGCCGCGGCCGGCGCAGTCGCCGACGTTGTCGCCGACGAGGTCCGCCACGACACCCGCGTTCCGGGGATCGTCCTCGGGGATGCCCTTCTCGACCTTGCCGACGAGGTCCGAACCGACGTCCGCGGCTTTCGTGTAGATGCCGCCGCCGAGTTGGGCGAAGAGCGCGACGAACGAGGCGCCGAAGCCGAAGCCGACGATGAGGAACGGCGCGTCGTGTGTCGCCTGGCCACCGTCCAGGCCGCCGAAGAGGCTGAAGATGCCGTAGACGCCGAGCAGTGACAGGGCCACGACGAGGAAGCCCGAAACCGCTCCGCCACGCATGGCGACCTGGACCGCCTCGACGAGGCTCCGCCGCGCGGCCGCCGCGGTGCGGACGTTCGCCTTGACGCTGATGTACATCCCGATGATCCCCGAGGCCATCGAGCACGCAGCGCCGACGATGAAGGCGAGGGCGGTCCGCCAGCCCAGGTCAAGACCGAAGATGCTGGTATCCGCCACATCCTCGCCCTCGAAGACGGTGATGACCGCACCGATCACGACCGCGCCGACGATGGCGAGGATGCCGATCGTTGTGTACTGACGCTTGATGAAGGCGACGGCGCCCTCGAAGATCGTCCCGGCGACGGCCTCCATCTCGGGGGTACCGGTGTCGCGTGCCAAGACGTCTCGAGCCAAATAGATGGCGAACAGCACGGCGATGATGCCCGCCGGCAGGATGATCAGTTGGAGCGCACTCGCATCCATCAGGGTCGTGGGGTCCTCCATGGGCTGACTGGCCGGCGCCCGTCCCCTGGCGCGTGAGCGTGCGCCGTCGCAGGGCGGATGTCCGGGGAGCTGCCGGCAGGCCCCGACGGTATGCACCGTGGGCTGGGACCTTGCAGGCCGGCGGCGAGTGTAACAAGGCGTTCTTCGGCGGGTCAAACTCAGCCGCGAGGCGGGGTTATGCAGCCGGTCCGGGCGCCTTCGGCACCCCTCGCGGCGGTTGGGGGCAGCGGCCCCTATACTGCCGGACTTGTGAGTCAACGACCCGCGCTCGGGTGTCTCTTCGAGATCGTCGAGACGCTCGTCTTGACGCTCATCATCTTCGTCGTGATCCAGAACTTCGTCGCCCAGCCGTACAAGGTCCAACAACAATCGATGGAGCGGACCCTGGAGCCTGAGCAGTACGTGCTGGTGGACAAGCTCACGCCCCGGTTCGATACCTACAAGCGGGGCGACATCGTGGTGTTCACCCCGCCCGCGGAGTGGGGCGACAACGGCACGCCGTTCATCAAGCGGGTGATCGGCGTGGCCGGCGACACCGTCGAGATCCGCGACGACGGACTCGTCTACATCGACGACGTCGCGCTCGATGAGCCGTATATCTACAGCGACGAGATCGACGGGCAGTCGCAGCCAACCACGGCGACCCTGGATGAGAACTGGACGATCGCCGACAACGAGGTCTTCCTGATGGGCGACCACCGGTCGAACTCGGCCGATTCGCGGACCTTCGGGCCGGTCGAGACCGATCAGGTCATCGGGCGCGCATGGCTGCGCTACTGGCCGCTGAACACGTTCGGCATCCTGCCCGCGCCGACCTACCCGGGTCTCGCCGCGGCCGATTCCTGAGCCGCGGTGAGGACGCGGTGGCCACCGACGCGATGGCGATGACGCGGTGAACCAGCTCCTCACGATCCTCGCCCTTGCGGTGGTGGGCGGAGCCGTCGTCGTGGTGGCATCGCGCGATACGCGGACCGTGCTCCTGGCGCTGGCCGTCACACTCGTCGCCACGCCCCTCGTCGCCGACCCGCTGGCGAGTCCCCTGGGGCTGGCCGCGCGACTGGTCGGCGCGATCCTCGCCATCTACCTGCTCTGGGTGGTCGCCCGCGACCGCGCCGTCGGAACCATGATCGCCAGCCCGACCGGTGGCTCCCGGATCGGCTGGCCGGCCGAGGCCCTGCTGGCCGCCGGAGCAGCCGTCGTCGGATATGCGGCCCACGGGCTGGGTGCCCCGGCCGATGGGCCCGCGGTCGCCAGCGCGGCCGGGTTCGCGATCGCCGCGCTTGCGGTTTCGCCGGTGGTGAACGGACACGACGTCATCCGCGTTGGAACCGGACTCTTGCTGCTCATCGACGCCGCACTCCTCGTCCGCGCTGCGCTGGGGGGGACTCCCGGCGACGTCGAGCAGCTGGTCACCAGCGCGATGCTCATCGTGCTGGCGGGCGCGCTCGCAGCCCTCGCCGCGAACGTGCGTGCCGATGGATCCGGCGGGTATGCGTTCTCGGATCCGCCCCGTGTCCGTGTCCGGCGCGAGCCCGACGCGCACCCCTTCGACCAGTCGTGACCGCCGGCACCCGATGAGCCTGCTCCCCTTCGTGGTGGTCACGAGCGTCGGGGCCGTGCTGGCGCTGCTCCTGCGGCGGGATGAACGAGTCTCGACCGCCATCTCGATCGCTTGCCTGCTCGGCGCTGCGGTGACGGCGATGGCGATCAGGCCCGGTCAGAGCGTGGTCGTCGGCGGCGCCGGGTTCGCCACGACCGAGTACCTCCGGCTGTTCCTGGTGCTCGGGGCCATGGTCGGGCTGCTGCTCGCCGTCGTCGGCCAGGCGGTCGGCAGTCGCCGGGACGCGCCGGCGGTGACGCTCGGGATCCTCGCGACCTCCGCGATGGCCCTGTCGCTGCCCGACGCCCGGCTTGCGGTCCTCGCCGCGACCGCCGGCGGGGGTTTCGGCGCCCTCGTGACCCTCGCGCCGATCGGCGGTCGCGGTGGCGCCACGGTCGGTACGCGGGTGCTCCGAGCCACGGTCGTCGCCGGAACGATGGCGGTTGCCGCGACGGCCTGGATCGGGCGCGACCTGAGCGATCTGGCCGCCCAGCCCGTCGTCTTCGGTCTCGCTTACCTCGCGTTCGCCCTCGCCGTGGCGATCCGCTTCGGAGCCATCCCGGCCCACGCCTGGGCGGCCCGCCTCACCGACACAGTGCCGGAATCGACGCTCCCGCTCGTCACGGCCTGGGCGCCGGCGGCCTTCGCGATCGTTGCCCTCGCGTGGGCGGATGCATCGATCGCTCCTCTGCTGGTCGACCTCGATGCGGTGCGCCTCGTGGTGCTGGCGATCGCCATCGCCTCGATCGTTCTCGCGTCCGTGGCGGCCCTGGTCCAGGAGGACATCGAGCACATCGTCGGCTACGCGATCATCGGCGATGCCGGGGTCGTACTGCTCGCGATCGCCGCGTTGGATCCGGAGGCGTGGGCCCCCGCTCGGACCTGGATCCTGGCCTTCGTCGTCGCCAGGAGCGCGTTTGCGGCCTGGGCCGCCGCAACCCGGATCGCGTTCTCCACGGGCCGTGTGGCCGATCTTAGCGGGTGGGCGATCCGGTCGCCCGCGCTTGGCGTGATCCTCGCCCTGGTCGTCATCGCCAGTGTCGGGGTACCGGGGCTGGCCGCCTTCGATGCCCGTGGCGCGATCGTCGGGCTCGCGGTCGATGGTCCGCTGTCCGCGCTCGTCCTGCTCGGGACGTTGTCACCGCTGCTCTACTACGGACGCCTTCTCGTCGTCGGTGTCGGGCGACCCGCCGGACGCCACGCGGGCAGTGGCGGGTGGCGCCCGGTCGTGTCACCGGTAGACCTCACCAGTATCCGCCCCTGGTTGTCCCGGACCTGGTCGGACAACCTGACCGTCGCGGCCACCGGCGGGGCGGCGCTGCTGGCGGTCCTGGCGCTTGCCGTGTCGTCCGGGGCGTTCGGCGCCTCGGCTGCGGCGGCCGGCCTGCCGCCGACGCTCGACATGAGTCGGGAGTCGTTCGCGCCGGAGGATCCGCAACGGCCTCTCGAGTCGGACGCGGCGTCGGCGCCGCCCGCAGACGAGGAGGAGAGCGTGGCCCCGATCGAGACCGGCGGGTCAAGTGTCGCTCCATAAGCGGTATTGGCTGAGGGGCGTGGGCTGCCTCGGCCGGCGCGCTGGCCACGTCCGCTCGCTACCGGCAGCGTCCGCTCGCCGCCGGCCACGTCCGCTCGCGGCTGGCCGCGACACGTTTCTGTCAGATGTTCGTGAGGCCGGCAGGAGGCGAGCAGATCCTTGCCAACGGCTTGTCAGGGCGAACGGATGACACGCCCGCAGCGTCGGCCACGCACGGGGGAGGCGTGACGACCGGGCCGGTGCCGTACGGGATTTCGCCGGCTGCCGGCTACACGAGCAACTGGCAAGAACGCCGGCGCGGCAAGAACGCCGCCGCGGCCTGACGGCCGCGACCTGACGGCCGCTGCCTGCGGCTGGCGTGCCCGGCCCTGACTGCCTACTCCTCCGGGGCGAGCACCCAGCGGTCGATGTCGCGCTCGTAGTCGAACAGCTCCGCGGGGGCGAACCACAGAGCGAGCTCCGTATCGGCGGCCTCTGGCCCATCGGACGCATGGACGATGTTCTGCGCGGTCTCGAGCGCGAAGTCACCGCGGATCGTGCCGGGCGCTGCCTCGTGAGGGCGCGTTGCGCCGTTGATGGCGCGGACGACTGCGATGGCGTTGGGACCCTCCAAGGCGAGCGCGACGAGCGGCGCAGAGGTGATGAAATCGACCAGGCCTGTGAAGAACGGCTTCTCGCGGTGGGCGGCGTAGTGCCGTTCCGCGAGCTCGCGCTCGACCCGGACGAGCTTCAGCCCCACGACCTTGAGGCCGCGCTCCTCGTATCGGGCGAGGATCCGGCCGGTCAGCTGACGCTGCACGCCGTCGGGTTTGACGAGGACGAGGGTACGTTCGGTCACGCGGGTTCTCCTTCAGTCGGTGCGTCGGTCGGATCGTCGGCAGGGCCGTCGGCCGGCGGGGGGTCGGTCGGATCGTCGGCAGGGCCGTCGGCCGGCGGGGGGTCGGTCGGATCGTCGGCAGGGCCGTCGGCCGGCGGGGGGTCGGTCGGATCGTCGGCAGGGCCGTCGG
>CAZFXH010000385.1:0-9555 GCA_964522905.1 uncultured Anaerolineaceae bacterium | reverse complement strand
CCGAACCGCCCGACGCCGAACCCGCCGACGCCGAACTCGCCGGGGCAGGACCATCGAACAGCGAGCGGACCTCGTACACGACCGGCAGGTCCAGGTGCTCCCCCAGCGCCAGGCCGACCAGGGCCGATTCATAGCCGCGCCCGCCGGAGGAGGCGTGGACGATCGCCGGACGCTCCGCGCGGGCGACCACAGCCGCGCGCCAGGCGTAGTCCTGGAGGTACGCATCGGCCGGTCCGTCCGACGGATACCCGGCGCCAAGGTCCAGGCGGTGGTGGCGGATCCCGTCGATGTCCTCGACGGGTGAGACCTCCGCACCCGCGGACCGCGGGAAGCCGAACGCGGTGACGACGACCGGATCCCAGCCCGCGGCCCGTTGCGCGAGCATGTTGTCGTGGCTGCGCATCGTGAAACCGTTCTGCCGCTGTGGCCGCGACTCCTTGAGCAGGTGCAGGACGACACGATCCGAGCGCGGCGAGATGGCTTGGCGCGGGCCCCGCAGCCGGGGCCGCCAGCGCGGGTCGGTCTCGGCCAGGTCCCCGTGGAGGCGCCGTTCCATCTCGGCCAGCGCCTCCCCGCCCGTCGTCCGGCGCAACGCGGCCACGGTCGCGGCGACGTTGCTCAGGTCCCCGCGGGCCGCGAACGCCCGGCGCCGGATGCCGAGTACCGCACCGTCGTCGGGGTGCTCGCGGATCATCGCCTCGGTGAGCTCCAGCGCGAGGTCCGCGTTCCCGGCGGTCAGCGCCCCTTCGGCCTCACGGATCCCCGACCGCAGCTTGGCCAGGCGCCGCCCGACGGCAGCTGCCAGGAGGCTTACGTTCGGCATGGTCGCCCGCTGGGCGGGGCGCTCAGATCGCCGCCGAGCCGAGTCGCGCGGCCCGCTCCGCTTTGCGCGCCTTGGAGCGATCGATGTGCGTCCGTACCACTTCCGATGGGTCACCCTCCACGATGACTCGCCCCTGTTCGAGCAGCACCGCGCGGTTGCAATATTCCTCGACCCAGGCCATGTCGTGGGTGACGAGCACGATGCCCTTGGCGGCCTTGACGAGCTCGATCACGCGCGTCCTCGACTTCTCCCGGAAGTCGGCGTCGCCGGTGGCCAGGACCTCGTCGAGCAGGAGGATGTCCGGGTCCACGGACGTCGCGATCGAAAAGCCCAGCCGCGCGCGCATGCCCGACGAGTACGTCTTGATGGGCGTGTCGATGAACTGGCCGAGGTCCGCGTACTCCACGATCGAGGGCAGAAGGTCCCGGACCAGGCGATCGTCGAGGCCCATGAACGCGCCCGCGAGCAGGATGTTGTCCCGGCCGCTCAGGTCCTGGTCGAACCCCGCCCCGAGGGTCAGGAGGCTCGAGACGTGGCCGTTGACCTCGACGGTGCCCTCCGACGGCAGGATGATCCCTGCGAGGACCTGCAGCAGCGTCGACTTGCCCGCGCCGTTGGGCCCGATGACCGCCAGGGACTCACCGCGCACCAGCCCGAACGAGACGTTGCGAAGCGCCCAGAACGGCTCGGCCGAATCGCGCTGGAGCATCTGCCCCAGGGAGTTGCGGAGCGTCGTCTTTCTCGTGAAGCGCAGCGAATAGCGGACGCCGACGTTCAGCGCATCGATGGCGTGCGGGCTGGTGGCGGAGACGGGCGGCGGCGACGCGACGGCCATCACTACAGGACCTTCGCGAACGTCGGCTCGAGCCGCTTGAACACGATCGCCCCGATCGCCAGCAGCACGATGCTCGCGCCCAGCAAACCGAGGAGTGGCATCCAATCCGGAGCATGCGGCAGCCCCTCGGGCTGGCCGTAGATGACGGCGCGGTACGACTCGAACAGGATCGCGAAGGGGTTCGCGTGGGCGAGCGTGCGCAGGACCGGGTTCTGCTGGAACGTCGTGCTCGCATCGAGGATCGCGAGGCTGTACAGGGCGGGGGACAGGTAGAACCACAGCCGCAGGAAATGCCGCAGGATGTTGCCGAGATCGCGGAAGAACACGTTGACCGCGGAGACCAGGAACGAGACTCCGAGCGTGAACACGTACTGCACCAGCGCGATGACCGGGATCAGGATGAGGAACGGCGAGATGCGCTCGTGGTACAGCAGCATGATGCCCGCCAGGGGGATCAACCCGAACGCGAAGCCCACCACTCCCGCCGTCGTGGCCGCGACCGGCAGGACGAGCTTGGGAAACTGGATCTGCTTGATCAGCTTGTCCTGGCTCACCACGGAGCTCGCCGCATCACTGATGCTCGTCGTGAACCACTTCCACGGCAGGATCGCCGACAGCACGAACAGCGGATAGTCCGGCGTCTTGACGGCGAGGATCAGCGACACGAAGACGACGTAGACACCCATCTGCAGCAGCGGATCCAGGATCCACCAGAAGTTGCCGAGCAGGGTGTCCGCGCCCTTCTTCTTGATGTCGGCCTGGACGAGGTAGCGGACCAGGCGCCGTCGTGACCGGATGTCCTCGACGGCTTCGCCGATGAGCCGCAGCGGACCCGGCCGGGCCGCGGCGTGACGGAACGCGGCGGGGGCCTCACTGGTGGCGGACATCGCCGCGAAGGGTAGCACCTCGCCCGTTCGGGCCTTCGGGTCCCACCCGCTCGACGCCGGCGCCCCCAGGGTCCGCCCGGTATCCTCTGGCGCGACATCTGAGGAGGGATCGTGACGCAAGACCATCGAGTGGCCGTGATCGGCCTGGGCTACGTAGGCCTGCCGCTGGCCATCTCGTTCGTGGAGGCCGGGCTGGAGGTCGAGGGCATCGACGCCTACGACGGCCGCGTGGCGGAGCTCAACGCCGGTTCCTCCCCGATCGACGACGTCACCAACGACCGCCTGGCAGCCGCGTTGGACGGCGGGCTGCGCGTGCTGTCGCCGGAGGAAGCCGACCTCGCCGCAGCCGACGCGATCTTCGTCTGCGTTCCCACACCGATCACGACCACGAAGGACCCGGACCTTGCGCCTGTCCTCGCAGCGGCCGAGACCATCCGCGACACGCTGCGCGCGGGTCAGCTCGTCGTCCTCCAGTCGACGACCTACCCCGGCACGACGATGGGCCCGTTCCGCGAGGTCCTGGAAGCAGGCGGTCTGAAGGCGGGCAAGGACTTCGACCTGGCCTTCGCCCCGGAACGGGTCAACCCGGGCGACCCGGCCAGCGCCAGCAAGGACGTCCCTCGGCTCGTCGGCGCAGCGACCCCGGCCGCAACCAGGCGCGCCGCGGCGCTTCTCGCGAACATCAACGACCACGTCATCGAGATGAGCTCGCCCGACGCGGCCGAGCTCAGCAAGCTCCTCGAGAACGTGTTCCGCAACGTGAACATCGCCTTCGTCAACCAGCTCGCGCTGCTGTGCGAGCGCATGGGGCTCGACGCATGGGAGGTCATCAACGCCGCGGCAACGAAGCCGTTCGGGTTCATGAAGTTCACGCCCGGACCGGGCGTCGGCGGCCACTGCATCCCGGTCGACCCGTATTACCTGGCCTGGCGGGCGCGCGAGTTCGACTTCATCGACCGCTTCATCGAGCTCGCCGGTGACATCAACTTCGCGATGCCGCGTCACGTCGTCGGGCTGATCGCCGACGCGCTGAACGACCGCGGTCTCGCGGTCAACGGCGCGAAGGTCGGGATCATCGGCGTGGCCTTCAAGCCGAACGTGCGTGACGCCCGCAATTCGCCGGCCGCCGACGTCATCGCCGGGGCCGCGGAACGCGGTGCCGAGGTGCGTTTCCACGATCCGCACGTCGCCTCGTTCACCGACGCGGCGGGCGTTGTCCGCGAAAACACCGGGCTCGACGAGTTGCTCGCCTGGGCTGACGTGATCGTCGTCGTGACGCCCCACCGCGACATCGACTGGGCGACCGTCTACGAGCGCGCGTCGCTCGTCGTCGACACCGTGGACAGCTCCGCCGGGCGCTCGACGGGCGAGCGACAGGTGCTGCGCCTGGGGGCCGGCTGGTCGACGCGAGCGTGACGGCGCGCACGCCGGGGACGCCGGCCGGCTCGTCACGGCAAGGCGCGGCCCGGCCGGTCCTGATGATCGTGCACAGCTACTACGAGGAGGACCCGCGCGTCCGACGCGAAGCGGAGTCGCTGGTCGGTGCCGGGCGTGCGGTCGTGGTGCTCGGGCTCCGCAGGCCGGATGGACCAGCCGTGTCCGAGGTCGCAGGGGTCAGGGTCCAACACCTGGACGTGCAGCGCCACCAGGGCGCTGGACTCGGCGTGTACCTGCGCGAGTACGCCTCCTTCCTCGTACGGGCGATGCTTGCCGCCGTCCGGCTCCATCGCCGCGAGCGGTTCGCGCTCGTCCAGGTCCACTCCCTGCCGGACTTCCTGGTATTCGCGGCGCTGCCGCTCCGGCTCGTCGGCGTTCCCGTGCTGCTCGACCTGCACGAGGCGATGCCGGAGTTCTTCCGCAGCCGGTTTCCTGGGGCTTCGAACCCGATCGTGCATCGACTGCTGGTGCTTCAGGAGCGGTTGTCGGTGGTGGCTTCGACGGCCGTTATCACGGTCAATCCGGCGATGCGCGACCGCCTCGTCGGGCTCGGGGTCCCGGCGGCGAAGGCGGGCGTGGTGGTGAACAGCCCGTCGCTCGGTCGGTTCGATATCGCGGCCTACCCACGGCGCGCCTTCCGGGCGGATGGCAGGCTCCGCCTCGTGTACACGGGGGCGTTGACGCCGACCTACGAGCTCGACGTGGCGATCGATGCGGTCGCCCGGATCGCGGCGGCCCGCCCCGCGCTGGACGTCGCATTCGAGGTCTACGGTCGCGGCGACTCCGGGCCGGCCCTGGCGGCCCGGGCCGCTGAGCTCGGCATCGCCGACCGCGTCACCTTCCACGGCCGCATCGCGATCGAGGACGTCCCGGCCGCGGTGGCCGCCGCCGACATCGGTCTGGCCCCGACGCGCCACGACCGATTCACGGACATGAGCCTCTCGACGAAGGTGTTCGAGTACGCCGCGATGGGCAAGCCCGTCGTGGCGTCGCGCCTGCCGATGGTCGAGCGGACGTTCCCGCCCCGGACCGTGGCGGCGTACGCGCCGGGCGACGCGGAGGCGATGGCCGACGCGGTCCTCGCCTTCGTCGATGACCCGGTCGCCCGCGAGGCCGCCGTCGCGCACACCGCGGAGATCGTGCAGGCCGGCTCGTGGGAGCACGAGGCGAAGGGTTACCTCGCCCTGGTGGCGCGCCTCATCAAGGGCTGACGTCGCGCGGCACCCGCCGCAGGGCGAGTGCCGAATAGAGCCGCTGCGACTGCTGGGGTGATGGCCAACTCCCAGTGGCCGCGTCGGCTCTTCAGCGTCGGCATTTCGGCGGGACAGCGCGACCATCGCGCGCCGGCCCCCGAGTCGATATCCTCGGCCGCATGGCAGACGACCCGAGCCGGACGCTGCGCTTCGTACCGGAAGCACCCCGGGTCGAGCCGGATGAGGGTACGGTCACGGTCGTGCTCGACAGCACCTGGACCGCGGCCGGGGAACTGGCACGCAACGACCGGGTCATCGGCATCCGCGGCGTCGGCGGGCGCCTCCTGGAGGACCGCGACCTCATCGCCGAGACGGCCGAGCGGCTCGATGCCTGGGCGAGCGCGTCCGGGATCGTCGACGCGCTGCTCGTCGAGGGCACATCGATGTGGTTCTACCTGCGCCTCTCGGTCTGGGTGTGGTTCCAGCAGCGGATCCTGTGGACCGCGATCGTCGACGACCTGGTCCGTACCGTGGCGCCCGCGCGGATCGTGTGCGAGCCAGGTGTGGACGACGTCGTGATCGAGGCGGCGCGGCTCATCGCCGCGCGCGACGGGCTCGAGATCGAGGCGCCCGACATCCCCGAGGCGGATCGGTCCGGCCATGCGGCGCCCGCGCCCGGCTCCGCCTCGCAACGCTCCGCCGCCGCAGCGGGGCCGACCGGCGTCGCCCGAGTCGTGCGAAGCGGCCTCGGCATGCTGCGGCGGCTCATCGCGCGCGGAGTGGCTGGGGCGCGGTCGGCGGACTCCACCTCTGGCCGGATGGGCGTCGCGGCGCGACGCCGGGCCATGACCGCGCGACTCGGCGCCCTCCAGTCCGAATCTGACCGCCTGCTGGTGGTCCTGGAGCACACGCGTCAGCGCGTCGAGACCGCCGACGGGCCGCGCGATGTGAACCCGTACCTCTCTCCCGTAGTCGACGCGCTCCGAGGAACGGCCCTCGAGCCCATCGAGATCGACCTCAAGGCTCGCCTCGACGACGACATCTGGTGGGAACGGCTCAACGCGCCGGATGGCGCGCGTCTCCTGCCGTCATCCGCGATCTGGCGTGCTGGCGAGGCCGAGGTCGGCGCTGACAGCAGGGTCGACACGGGCTCGGCTGATCGGTGGGTCACCGCGGTGAACGAGATCCGCACCCCGGTCATCGTCCACGGGGTCGACCTAGGACCGGCGCTGGTCAAGCGGGTTTCGGAACTCGCCGCCCGCTGGATGCCCAGCAAGGTCCGTGCCGTCACCAGCATCCGCGCGCTGCTCCGGAGCCTTCGACCGGCCGGAGTGCTCCTCGCCGACGAGTACCACCGCCAGGACTGGCTGACCGCGGCCCGGGCCGAGTCCGTGCCCGTCGGGGCGATCCAGCACGGCATGATCTATCGCGGCCACAACGGCTACGTCCACCGGGAGCGACCCGACAGCCTCGCGCTGCCGGACCGGACGTACGTGTTCGGTGAGTGGGAGCGTGACGTGCTGATCCAGGGCAGCGTGTACCGGGACGACGAGGTCCGGGTCAGCGGCTCGCCACGTCTGGACCTCGTTGACGCAGCGCCGAACCCGGACGCCGCCGGCCTGCGCGCGGAGCTGGGAGTCCAGCCCGGCGACCGGATGGTCGTGCTGTCCGGCACGTACGGCCCCGCATACCGGCGGTTCCACATCCCGTACGCGCTCGACCGGCTGCTCGACCGACCGTGGCCCAACGTGCACCTGGTCGTCAAGCAGCACCCCGGCGAGAAGGACCGCGGCCCGTACGAGGCACTCGTGGCGGGTATTGCCGCAGCTCGCGGATTCGCCGCGCCGCCAGTCAGCGTCGTCCAGCACATCGACCTGTATCGCCTGCTCCGATCCGCGGATGCGCACCTCGGCATCCACTCCACGGTCCTCACCGAGGCGGTCGCGGCCGGGACGCTCAACCTCCTCGCCGACACGCTGGCGTCGTCGGATCTCCTCGGTTACGTGGAAGCCGGGGTCGCTGTGCCCGTCCGCGATGGCGCTGACTTCCTGGCCGCTCTCGACGCGCCCGACGCGATCACGCCCCAGGCGCGAAGCGCCTTCCTGGCCCGCCATTTCCGCGAAGGCCGAGCGAGCGAGTGGCTTCGTGACGAGCTCCTGGAATGGCTCGCATGAGCGGCCGGACCCTGTTCCTCATCCCGGCTCGCGGCGGCAGCCAGCGCATCCCCGCGAAGAACCTCAGCAAAATCGCCGGGATCCCGCTGGTGGCCTGGGCCGGGCGGATCGCTCGGGCAGCGGCAACGCCCGGCGACCTGATCGTCTGCTCGACCGACGATCAGGAGATCGCGAACGTCGCCACGATCTGGGGCGTTCGTGTCCTCACGCGTCCGGCCGAGCTCGCCACCGACACGGCGACCTCGCTGGAGGTCGCGTTCCATGCGCTCGACGACACCATGAAGCGTGACGGCGACCCGATCGACCTACTGGCCCTCGTCCAGCCGACCTCGCCGCTGACCGACCCGGCCGACCTCCGCGCGGCGATCGATCTCGCCCGTGAGACGGGCCGGTCGGTCGCGAGCGTCACGCCGAGTCATCCGGCCGCGTGGCATCACACAGCCGGCACGGACGACGACGGCCTCCAGCCTGCCGATGTCGATGCGGCCGAGCTCCTGCTCACCGGCGCCTTCTACGTCACGACGCCCGACGCGCTCCGCCGGGCCGGTCGGTTCGTGGAGCCAGAGGTCACCCTGGGGTTCACGACACCCCCAGAACGCGCGATCGATATGGACGAGCCCACGGACCTCCGGGTCGCGGCCGCGATGCTTGGCGCGCGCGCGGTCGCGCCGTTCCGCCTTGCCGATCGCGAGATCGGTGGTCGTGGTCAGGATGTCTTCGTGATCGCCGAGGCCGGCGTGAACCACGATGGCAACGTCGAGATCGCGCAGCGGCTCGTGGATGCGGCCGCCGACGCCGGTGCGGACGCCGTCAAGTTCCAGACCTTCGTCCCCGAGGCGCTCGCCGCGGCCAGCGCGCCGATAGCGTCGTACCAGCGCGACAGCGACCAGGGGGAGGACCAGCGGGAGATGCTCCGGCGGCTCGCCCTGCCCGCTGACGCCTGGCCCCTGCTGCAACGACACGCTCGCGACCGCCATATCGCCTTCCTCTCCACGCCCTTCGACGATGCCTCCGCCGAACTCCTCGACGCGATGGGCGTGCCGGGGTTCAAGGTCGGGTCGGGCGAGCTGACGAACCTGCCCTTCCTCGAGCGGCTGGCCCGCCGCGGCCGCCCGATGATCGTGTCGACCGGGATGGCCACGATGGTCGAGGTGGCCGCCGCCGTCGACGCGATCCGCGCGACCGGACTGGCCGAGTTGGCCCTGCTCCATTGTGTCTCTTCGTATCCGGCCGCGGCCGAGGACGCGAACCTCACGGCGATGCGAACCATGCGCGAGGCGTTCGGGCTGCAGACGGGGTGGTCGGACCACACCCCCGGGACCGAGCTGCCGATCGCCGCGACCGCGCTGGGAGCCACGATCATCGAGAAGCACCTGACCCTCGACCGGGCACGGAGTGGGCCGGATCACGCCATGTCGCTGGAGCCCACGGAGTTCGCGACGTTGGTCGCGGCCATCCGGGCCACGGCGACGGCGATCGGTGGCGGGGACAAGGTGCCGACAGTGGCCGAGCGCGAGATCGCTGCCGTCGCGCGGCGGAGCCTGCACTGGGCTCGTGACATCGCCCCTGGGCAGACCATCCACGAGGAGGATGTCGTCGCGCAGCGGCCGGGCACGGGCATCTCCCCGGCACGGACGCACGAGTTCGTGGGGCGACGGACCCTCCGACCGGTGCGGGCCGGCGCCATGGTCGAGGATGGCGACGCGTGACGACCATCGCCGTCCTCACGACCGGCCGCCAGGACTGGGGGATCCTGCACTCCACGGCGACCGCCATCCGGGCGCACCCCGATCTCGAGCTGCGGCTCCTCGCGGGCGGGACGCACCTGTCCGCTCGGCACGGACGGACCATCGACGACGTGCGTGCGGACGGCTTCGAGCCAGATGTCGTGCTGTCGTGGCCGGAGGACGACGACGCGTCCACGGACCCGCCGGCGGTCACCCAGGCGGCAACGACGCTGGACGCCGTCGGGGCGGCGCTGCGGCAGGTGCAGCCGGATGCACTGCTCCTGGTCGGGGACCGACTCGAGACGGCCGCGGCCGCGCTTGTCGCGACACTGGAGCGGGTCCCGATCATCCACCTGCACGGTGGAGAGCAGACGCTCGGTGCCTTCGACGACGCCCTGCGCCACGCGATCACCAAGCTCAGCCACCTCCATCTCGTCAGCCACGAGGAGCACGCTCGGCGGGTCATCGCGATGGGGGAG
>CAZFXH010000384.1:0-10320 GCA_964522905.1 uncultured Anaerolineaceae bacterium | reverse complement strand
GCGACGAGGTGATGGTCGTCGTGACCGAGGTCGACCGCCAGGGCCGCGTCAACCTGTCCCGCAAGGCCGCGATGCAGCGCCACCTGGCCAAGGACCCCGTCTAGGGTCCAGTCTCGCCGGGCGGTCGCGCCCGGTCCCCCTTCGCTGCCCAAGACGACCGGTCGGTTCCCTCGGGACCCGGCCGGTCGTTCGTGCTCGGGACGTCCATGGTTCGGCGATGCGAGGCCCCGCGATCCCACCTCAAGCTGGCGATTCCGGTCTCGTTCCGGCCGCGCACCCGTTGTGCTCGCCGAATCCGCTCGGACCGCACCGTCACAGACCACCGAAGGCTTGAACGCCTCGGGCAAGACCCCGGATCGTGCTCGCTCGTGCACGAATCGGGCGCCAAGCCCGCGGACGAAGGCCTGTGTGGCACCGATCGGCCACTCGGTGCGGTGCGAGCGGATTCCGCGGCCGTAAGCGACATCGGAGATCGCCCCGTGCCGGAGCCGCCGAGTGTCGCTGGTATACTCCCGCCGTGCCCGACCAGACCCAGTCCATAGCCGAGCCATGCCCACGATGAACTCGAAACCGCTCAATGTCGCGGTCGTCGGCGCCACAGGCGTCGTCGGCGGCACGATGATCCGGACGCTCCGCGAACGCCGTTTCCCGATCGGGGACCTGCGCCTTCTTGCGTCTGCGCGCTCGGCAGGGCGGGCCGTCGACATCGACGGTACCGAGTATCAGGTCGGCGAGGCGACGGCGGACGCCTTCGACGGCGTCGATATCGCGCTCTTCAGCGCAGGCGGCGACGCCTCGAAGGCGCTGGCCCCCCTTGCGGCCGAGCGTGGCGCGACCGTGATCGACAACTCGTCGGCCTGGCGCATGGACCCGAACGTCCCGCTCGTCGTCTCGCAGGTCAATCCCGACGACCTCGAGCGACACGAGGGCATCATCGCCAACCCCAACTGCTCGACGATGCAGCTGGTGCCCGTGCTCATGGCCCTGCGCGACGCCGTCGGCCTGGAGCGGGTCGTCGTCGACACCTACCAGGCCGTCAGCGGCACCGGCGGCAAGGCGATCAAGGAGCTCCAGGCGCAGCTCGAGGCGCACGTCGGTGGGCTGCCGCTCGAATCCAGCGTGTATCCCCACCAGATCGCGCTCAACGCCCTCCCTCACGTCGATGTCTTCCTCGACAACGGCTACACGAAGGAGGAATGGAAGGTCGTGACCGAGAGCCGCAAGATCCTGCATCTGCCGGAGCTGCGTGTCTCGTGCACCGCCGTACGCGTCCCGGTCTTCGTGGCACACAGCGAGGCGGTCCACGTCGAGACCCGCGAGCCGATCACCCCGGACCGCGCCCGCACCCTGTTCGCGGCCGTACCCGGCGTCGTGGTGCAGGATGACCCTGCGACATCGACCTACCCGCTCGCGACCGAAGCCGCCGGCTCCGACGAGATCTACGTAGGGCGTGTTCGGCAGGACCCATCGATCGACGCTGGGCGCGGCCTCGCGTTCTGGGTCGTCAGCGACAACCTGCGCAAGGGCGCGGCCACCAATGCCGTCCAGCTCGCCGAGATCCTGGTCGAGCGGGGCTGGGTCAAGGCCGCCGCGGCACGAAACGCGGCCGGAACCGCGGCGTGACCGACGCCGAGCGCCGTGCGGCGCTCGAGGCGATCGCCGACGAGGTTCGCGTCTGCACGCGGTGCCGCCTCCACGAGACCCGCACGAAAGCTGTTCCCGGTGAGGGCGATCCATCCACGGAGGTCGTCTTCGTGGGCGAGGGCCCGGGCATGAACGAGGACCGCGAGGGCCGACCGTTCGTCGGCCGCGCCGGCGGCCTGCTCGTGAACCTGCTCGGCCACATCGGCTGGGGCCGTGAGGACGTATTCATCACGAACATCGTGAAGTGCCGACCGCCCGGCAACCGCGATCCCGAACCGGACGAGGTCGCGGCATGCGCGCCGTACCTCCAGCGGCAGCTCCAGACGCTCGACCCGTCCGTGGTCGTGACCCTTGGCCGACACTCGATGGCCCGGTTCATGCCGGGCGCTCGGATCTCGCAGGCGCACGGCACGACCGGCACGGCGGACCCGGCGACCGGCGCGCGTGCCGCCACGGTCTTCGCGATGTATCACCCCGCTGCCGCTCTGCGGACGCCCGCCATCGAGCGCGAGAGCTACGCGGACGTGGCGCTGATCCCGACCGTCCTGACCGACGCTCGCGCTCGCCGAACGGAAGCCAGACGCGCGGCCCGTGTCGGTCAGGTGGTGTCGACCGGGGCGGGCAGCGGCCCCATGACGCGGGACGCCGAGCGCGCCACCGCCCCGCCGGCCGCCACCGCCCCGCCGGCCGCCACCGTGTCCGACACCCAGCCCGCCTCGGCCTCCACGCTCTCCGACGCCGAGCCTGCGGCCGACCAGCTCAGGCTCTTCTGAATCCGCAGTAGGAACCCCATGACCATCACCCCGCCCACCCATACAGACCAGCCACTCCGCATCATCCCGCTCGGCGGGGTGGGGGAGATCGGCAAGAACATGTACGTCTTCGAGTACGGCGAGGACATCGTCGTCATCGACTGCGGCCTCATGTTCCCCGATGAGGAGATGTTCGGCATCGACCTCGTCATCCCAGACATCAGCTACCTCAAAGAGAACCGCCACAAGGTTCGAGCCTTCCTCATCACCCACGCCCACGAGGACCACGTCGGCGCCCTGCCATACGTCCTCCCGGAATTCCCGGGCGTGCCCGTGTACGCGAGCACCCTCGCTCGTGGACTCCTGGGCAACAAGATCAAGGAGCACAAGCTCCACAACAACCCGCTCATCGGCCTCGAGCCCGGCGACGAGACCGACGTCGGTCCGTTCCGCGTGGTCCCGTTCCGCGTCGGCCACTCGATCCCCGACGCGATGGGCATCGCGCTCAAGACCCCCGTCGGCACGATCGTCCACACCGGTGACTTCAAGTTCGATCACACCCCGGTCGACGGCAAGCTGTCCGACTTCGCGATCCTGGCGAGGCTCGGCGCCGAAGGGGTCGTCTGCCTGCTCTCGGACTCCACACGCGCCGAGAACCCCGGCTACACCGCCTCGGAGCGGACCGTCGGCGACGCATTCCGCGAGATCATGGAGCCGCTCGACGGCCGCGTGATCGTCGCCACCTTCGCGAGCAACATCGCCCGCGTGCAGCAGGTGCTCGACGCGGCTGCGTCGATGGATCGCAAGGTCGCCGTCATCGGCCGGTCGATGGAGCAGAACTTCCGGATCGCGACAGACCTCGGTTACCTCAAGTACGAGCCGTCCCAGATCGTGTCGAAGGACAAGATCAAGGACCACCCGGACAGCAAGCTCGTCATCGCGACGACCGGCGCCCAGGGCGAGCCGATGGCCGGCCTGGCGCGCATGGCCAACCGTGACCATCGGTTCGTGGAGATCCAGCCGGGCGACACCGTCATCGTCAGCGCGAGCCCGATCCCCGGGAACGAGGAGTACGTCTCCCGGACCATCGACAATCTGTTCAAGGCTGGCGCGAACGTGTATTACCACACCATCAAGCGGGCGCACGTCTCGGGGCACGCCAGCCAGGAGGAGCTCAAGCTGATGCTCGGGCTGACCAAGCCGAAGTACTTCATCCCCATCCACGGCGAGTTCCGGATGCAGGTCCAGCACGGCCGCCTCGCTACGGAGACCGGCGTCGAGCCCGAGAACGTCTTCATCATCGAGAACGGCATGCCGATCGAGCTCTTCGCCGATGGCTCGGCCCGCCGCGGCGCCCCGGTCACGGCCGGCTACGTCTTCGTCGATGGCCTGTCCGTCGGTGACGTCGGAGACATCGTCCTGCGCGATCGGCGCTCGCTCGCGAATGACGGCATGTTCATGATCGTGGTGACCGTTGACAAGCAGACGGGCTCGGTGGTGGGCCGGCCCGAGATCGTCACCCGCGGCTTCGTCAAGCTCAACGAGCAAGATCCGCTCATGGAGGGCGCCGTCGAGCGCGTGATCAAGGCCATCGACACGCCCGGCGACCACATCGCCGAGCACGCCCTCCTCAAGTCGCAGATCAAGGAGGGCGTCTCGCGCTACCTCTATGAGCAGACCAAGCGCCGCCCGATGGTCTTTCCCGTCGTGGTCGAGGTCTAGGTTTGGCGACCCGACGACGATCCAGCACGACCCGACCCAGCTCCGCGAAACCGGGCAGCCGGACGAGCAGGCGACGCCGGTCCAGTAGCTTCGCCGGCCGGCTGAACCCGGAGGTCGTTCGCTCGATCCTGGGGACCGTGCTGATGGCCCTCGGCGCGATCACGCTCATCGCGCTCGTCCTGCCCGGTGAGGGCGCCCTGACCGATTGGTGGCGCAACTCCATCGCGCCGTGGTTCGAGACCGGCCGCTGGCTGCTGCCGTTCTTGCTGCTCGCTGGCGGGTGGTGGATCGCGGCCGGACCGGGCAAGAAGGCAGGCTCCGGTTGGGGGATGACCCTGGGCGGCCTCACGATCGGGTTCATCGCCGGGCTCGGCGCCTTCGAGATCCTCGCCTTCGACCTGTTCAACGACGAGCGCGGTGGCGGCCGCATCGGTCGCTTCCTCGCGGCGATGCTGGAGCCCCTGCTCACTGCGCCCGGCGCGATCGTCCTGCTGGTGGCCATCGGCCTGCTCGGGCTCATGCTCGCGTTCAACCTGCAGCTACGTCAGCTGGTCGAGCCGGTCACCGGCACGGCGCGCTGGCTCGGCTCGACCACGGCGGAATCGCTCCGTCGCGCGAAGGAGGCCCGCCCGGCGGACGTCAAGGACCCAGCGACGAACGGCACGGGGAAGGGCAAGGCCGCGACCAAGGAGCCGGTGAGCATCCCTCTCACGGCGCTGGACGACGCCTCGCGGAGCATCCTCGACGAGCCCGCGCCGCGATCCGGCCAGTCGCCGATGAGCCAGACGGTGTGGACGGGTCCCTCCGATGGTGGCGGCGGCTCCGCATCGGCGCGACCCGCGCGCGCCACGACAGCCCTCGCGGGCGATGCCCCGACCGCCCTGGAGTCGCTCAACGCGATCGACTGGAACCTGCCGTCCGTCGACCTGCTGGAGCCGCGACCGGTGGCGCTCGTGGGCGGCACGCTGGACCATGCCTCGAATTCCCGCCGGATCGAGGAGAAGCTCTTGAGCTTCGCGATCCCGGCGAAGGTCGTGAAGGTCAATTCCGGGCCGGTCGTGACCCAGTACGAGGTTCGCCCGGAGCACCACATCAAGGTCTCGCGCATCGAGGCCCTGGCCGACGACCTGGCCATGGCCCTCGCCGCGCGCTCGATCCGCATCGAAGCGCCCATCCCTGGCAAGGACGTCGTCGGCATCGAGATCCCCAACTCGGTCAGCGAGGTCGTGGGCTTCCTGCCGCTGGTCGACGAGAGCCAGATGCTCGACTCGACGAGCCCGTTGACGTTCGCCCTGGGTCGCGACGTGTCGGGCAAGGCCTACGCCGTCGACCTCGCCAAGATGCCCCACCTGCTCATCGCCGGGGCCACGGGATCGGGCAAGAGCGTGTGCGTGAACGCGCTCATCACGAGCCTGCTGATGCGGGCCCGCCCGGACGAGGTCCGGATGATCCTGGTCGACCTCAAGCGGGTGGAGCTCGCTCCCTACAACAGCCTGCCGCACCTGCTCCAGCACGTGATCGTCGAGCCAGGCGAGGCGAAGGCCGTGCTGAACTGGGCGGTCCGCGAGATGGAGGATCGCTACAAGCTGCTCGCGGCCCACAGCGTGCGCAACATCGCGGCATTCAACGCCCGGCCGGAGGCCAATGCGGCCGGCGGGGGGGCGGATGCCCTGGCCGGCGCGAATGGCCAGGGCGCGGTCGCGGTCGACAGCGAAACCGCGGCCGAGCGGATGCCCTACATCGTCCTGATCATCGACGAGCTCGCCGACCTGATCATGCGCGAGGGTCGCAAGGTCGAGGACCCGGTCGTCAAGATCGCGCAAAAGGCGCGCGCGGTCGGGATCCATCTCGTCCTCGCGACCCAGCGGCCATCCGTGAACGTCGTGACCGGACTCATCAAGGCGAATGTCCCGTCCCGCATCGCGTTCGCGATGGCCTCCAACATCGACTCCCGGACGGTGCTTGACTCCCCGGGCGCGGAGGACCTCATCGGTCGGGGCGACATGCTCTATCAGCCGGTCGACCTGCCACGCCCCGTTCGCATGCAGGGCGTGTTCGTCAGCGATCACGACGTTGCCGCGGTCACGAAGCACTGGCTCGATCAAACGGGCGGTCGGACGTTCTACGACCAGGACATCCTGGCGTTCGCCGATCCGGAGGACGGCGTCGGTGGCGACAACGGGCAGTTCGCCTGGTTGCGCAAGCTCGGCGTGGACGAGATGACCGTGCCGGCCGCCGAGCTCGTGATGAGCATGCAGAAGGCGTCGACTTCGATGCTCCAGACCAAGCTCAAGCTCGGTTTCTCCCGCGCCAGCCGGGTCATGGACGAGCTGGAGCGCTACGGGATCGTCGGGCCGCAGGACCCGCGCAATCCGGCCGTGCCACGCCACATCTACGGACCTGACAACTGGTTCCGGACGCAGGACGACATCGATGACCCGGGCGATTGACCTGAACCGCCCCAACCGGACGGCGGCAAGGTCAGAATCGCCGCTGGGGTATCCTTGTGCCTCGGTGGTCGTCGGGGTGGCGCGGAACCAGGACGATCTGGTCACGACCGGGCGCGATGAGGACAGGGCTGCGCGATGACGACACGGGACCAGGTCCGGCGAGCGGGCAGGGCCGAGCGGGGCGAGACGCGCCCCATCACCGCCGAGCCCGCCCCCGGCCTGCCTGAACGCCTGTTGGCGGCCCGCGAGCGCAAGGGCGTCGACCTGTACCGCGCCGAGCGCGACACGAAGATCAGGGTGCGCTACCTCGCCGCGCTCGAACGTGGCGATTATCGCGAGCTGCCGGGGGCCGTCTACACGAAGGGCTTCCTGCGCAATTACGCCCTGTATCTCGGGCTGGACCCGGACGACGTCCTCCTGCAGTGGCGGCGCGAGCGTGGCGACCCGCGCGAGCCACAGGCCGTCATCACCGTTCCGCGACCGATCGCCACGCCGCGCAAGGGCCTGACCTTCTCGCCGAGTCTGGTCGTCTTCGCGCTCCTGACCGTCGCGGTCCTCGCGTTCGCCGCCTATCTCGGCGTCCAGCTGCTGCGCTTCGCGAAGCCGCCGACGATCGCGGTCACGACGCCGGCGGCCGCCGTCATCGAAGTCGACGAGTCCGCGACGGAGTACGTCATGCGCGGGACGTCGAGCGCGGGCGCCACGATCTCCATCGCCACGCCGGGCCGCGATCCGTACAGCGTCACCGCCGATGCCGACGGGGACTGGAGCGCGAGCGTGGAGCTGCGCCGCGGGCGCAACCAGTTCGAGGTGACCGCCGTCGATCCCGAGACCCAGAAGGAGTCCGAGGGCTCTGTCAGCCTGTTCATCACCGTGCCATTCCTCGTCATCGAAGCGCCGACGCTGACGGTGGACCAGCCCGCGGACGGCGCCACGTTCGAAAACGGCGCGATCCCCGTCCAGGGTCGGACGACAAACGCCGATTCGGTCGTCGTGAGCGCCGCCTACTCGGGTCCGGCGCAGCCCCCAACGGCCGGGGCCGCGACCCCGGCGCCGCCGGCCGTGCCCGCCCCGGTCACGGTCCAGGTCGCCGAGGACGGCATCTTCACGACGCCGTTCGAGCTCACCGCCGGCCGCTGGGCGATCACCGTCACCGCCTCGAGTCCGGAGGGCAAGGCGGCGTCGCTCACGCGCGCCGTGACTGTCGCCTTCAAGGGCGTGAATCTCGTCGTCTCGATCGACGGCGGTCGGGCCTGGATCAAGGTCTGGATCGATGGGAAGATCCACCCCGACATCGGGGCCGCGGGCCGCGTCTACAACGACGGCAAGACCCTCACCTTCAACGCGAAGGAGTCCATCGAGGTGCGAACCGGCTCGTCGGGCGTGACGAAGTTCGCGCTCAACGGGACGTCGCTCGGCGCCCTGGGTCGCAGCGGGACGCCCGAGACGTGGCTGTTCGAGCCACCCGCGAAGCCCGAGCTGACCCAGCGTCGCTGACGGACGTGGCACCGACCGACGAGGAGCTCCTGGACCTCGCCGAGCGTGTCGGAGCGTCGTGCCGGGCGGGCGTCTGGACCCTGGCGACCGCAGAGTCGTGCACGGGCGGGCTGGTCGCGCACCTCATCACCGAGATCCCGGGCTCGAGCGCCTATTTCCGCGGCGGACTGGTCACCTATGACGACGCGGTGAAGACGGCACTGGTAGACGTGCCGGAGACGGTCCTCGAGGCGCACGGCGCCGTCTCCGCCCAGGTGGCCGTCGCGATGGCCGAGGGCGCACGCCGGAGGCTCGGCGTGGACGTCGCGATCGCCGTCACCGGGATCGCGGGGCCGGACGGCGGCACGGAGACGAAGCCCGTCGGGCTGACCTACGTGGCCATCGCCGATGCGGACGGGGACGATGTCCGCCGGCACCTGTGGTCGGCCGACCGCAGTGGCAACAAGCGGGCGAGCGCGGCGGCCGCGCTGTCGCTGGTGATCGAGCGCTTCGCCGCCACCGAATCGTGACGCGCGACGCGGCTGCCATCGGTGCGGGACTCGCACCGGCCCGTCGCGCGCGGCCGATCCCCGCCGGAGAGCTGCTGCACGTCATCGGGGTCGCGGGTGCCGGAGCGAGCGCCGCGGCCCTGCTCGCGTATCACACGGGTGCGCTCGTGACCGGGTGCGATGCAGGCGGCGCGTCGCCGTACACGCCGGCGCTCGAGGCAGCCGGCCTCTCGATGGCATGGCAGCACGACCCGGACCACATCACATCGGCGCCCGCCCTCGATCGGGTCGCCGTCACGAAAGCCCTGACCGCGGTCGACCCCGATCACCCGGAGCTGCGGGCGGCCATCGCGGCGGGCATCCCGCTAGAGTCATGGCAGCAGGTCGTCGCCGACGCCGCGGTGGGTCGCACCCTCGTCGGCGTCGCGGGGACCCATGGCAAGAGCACGACCGCGGGCTGGCTCGTGCACGTGCTCGTCCATGCCGGCCTCGACCCGGCGGCGTTCGTCGGGGCGTTGCTCCCGAGCCTCATCACGGGCGGCCTGCCGTCAACGGCCCGGTGGGGCCACGGCGCACCGTTCGTCGTCGAGGCCGATGAGTACGCCGGCAACTTCGACGCGTACCGGCCCGACGTGGCCGTCGTCACCGGCGCCGAGTGGGACCACCCAGACGTGTTCGTCGACGAGTCCGCGGTCATCGATACCTTCGTCGAATGGCTGGGCCGGGGCTCTGACGGCACCGTGGCGGTGGTCAACGTGGGAGACCCCGGCGGCCAGGCGGTGGCCGGGCAGCTGACCGACAGTCATCTCCGGGTGGTCGGGACGGGATTGCTCGACGGCAGTGCCCTCGAGCTCGCTCGCGCCGCGCGAGATGTCGAGGCGCGATTCCGGACGAGGGACGGCCCGGCGCAGCCGATCCTGGGCCGGATCATCGAGAGCGATCCAGCCGGGACGACGCTCGAGATCCTCGGCCTCACCGCCGGCAGATCGGTCACGGCCCGCTTGGCGAGTGCCGGGCGCCACAACGCCGCCAACGCCCTCGGTGTGGCCGGGGCGGCCATGTCGCTGGGCGTGTCATCGGAGGTCATCGTCTCGGCGCTTGGGTCCTTCGAGGGTGTCGGACGACGCCTGGAGCGCAAGGGGGAGGCGGCCGGCGTCGTGGTCTACGACGACTACGGCCACCACCCGACCGCCATCCGCGAGACGCTGGGGGCGATCCGCCAGCGCGAACCCGGACGTCGTGTGTGGGCGGTCTACGAGCCGTTGACGTACCATCGGACGGCCGCGCTCTTGCCCGCATTCGCCGACGCGCTCGCGACAGCGGACGCGGTGGTGGTCGCGGACATCTGGGCCGGTCGCGACCCGGACACCACGGTCGCCTCGGCCGCCGGGCTCGCAGAGGCCGTCGCTCGGGCCCGGCCCGGGATCCAGGTCGAGGCGCCGGGCGCTGTGGAGGCCTGCGCGGACTGGCTCGCGCACGAGGTCCGTACCGGGGACGCCGTCCTCGTGATGGGCGGTGGGCACAGCTATCGCATCGCCGAAGGATTGCTGCAACGACTGGGATCGGAGGACTGACCGTGGATCACGCTTCCGCAGGCGACCTCCTGGAGCGATACAGGCGCGCCTGGGAGACCTTCGATGGCGACGCGTGGACCGACCTGTTCACCGAGGACGCCGAGTACCACGAGGATCCCTTCGAGCCGCCACTGGTCGGGTCGAACGCCCTGCGGTCATACTTGCTGGAGGCAGCCGAGCGCCAGGACCAGGT
>CAZFXH010000383.1:0-5072 GCA_964522905.1 uncultured Anaerolineaceae bacterium | reverse complement strand
TCCGCCTCGAGGTCGTCGGACGGTGTGCCGCGATCGATGGCTCGGGAGCGTGGGTCCTCGGGTCGTTGGTCGGAACGAGGAGCACACGATGACGACCGAGAAGGCGCGCAAGCGCGCCGTACGCACCCGGATGGCCAAGACCGGCGAGCGGTATGCCGCCGCCCGACGACACATCGTCGCGGCCGACCCTCCGGCCAGCGCCCCTGGACTCCCACCCCTTCCACCTCGCGTGGCCGATCCGGGCATGACCGAAGCCACGATCGCGGCCGGCAGCGGCAAGGGCTGGGACCACTGGTTCCGCCTGCTCGATGCCTGGGGCGCGGTGGAGCGATCACACACCGACATCGCGCGGTTCGTCCGCGACGAGAACGGCATCGACGGCTGGTGGGCCCAGGCGGTGACCGTCGGCTATGAGCGAGCTCGCGGGCTGCGCGCCCGGCATCAGACGACGCGCGGCTTCGAGGTCAGCGTTTCGAAGACGATCCCGGCGTCACGCGACGAGGTCTGGGCGGCGATCCTGGAGCCGCGCCGACGCCGCCGCTGGCTCGAGCCGGGCGACCTCGGCAGTCGGCGAAGAGCCGGTCCGGTCGGCCGGTCCGCGACGTTCGACGTGCCCTCGGATGGCACCCGGGTCGCCATCGCGATCGACGACCGGGCCGGCGGTCGGTCGACCGTCACCGTCACGCACGAAAGGCTCGCCGGCGCGAAGGATGTCGAGGTGCAGCGCCTCGGATGGCGGGAGCGCCTGGAGCGGCTCGCCGATCTGTGGCCCCGCGCCGCGGCACGACAAGGTTCCGCCAAGGCTCCTGCCGGTGGGTCCGCGTCGTCAGCCGACGACTAGGACCTCGCTCGGGAACCGTGTCAGCCGCTCGACGCGGCCGGCCCCGGCATCGATGGCGATGAGGTCCTCGATGCGGACGCCCATCTCTCCGTCGAGGTAAACCCCGGGCTCGACGGAGAACACCGTCGGGCTCGGGAGCGGCTCTTCGGGCGCGCTCTTGCCAAGGGACGGGGCCTCGTGGGTCGCGAGGCCGATCCCATGCCCCGTGCCGTGGCCGAAATGGTCGCCGTGACCAGCATCCGTGATGACGGTGCGAGCGATCGCGTCCACGGCCCGGCCGGTGGGCAGCTCCCCTCCCCCGCGCACGGCTTCCTCGAGCGCGGTGATCGCGGCGGACTGGGCCCGGGCCACGAGCTCATAGATGTCCAGGTCGCGCGAGGCCGGCTTGCCGACGAACAACGTGCGGGTCATGTCGCTCCGGTACCCCTCCACCTGGGCCCCGAAATCGAACAGCAGCACGGACCGGTCGAGCACGGGCCGCTCGCCCGGGGCGCCGTGCGGCAACGCCGCCTCGGGCCCGGACAGGCAGGCGACGTCGAACGCGAGGGCTTCCGCGCCCCCGGTCCGGATCAGCCATTCGAGCTGGAGCGCGAGTTGCGCCTCCGTGACCCCAGGGCGGATCTCCGGTAGGAGCGAGGCGAGCGCACGGTCGGCGACGGCACAGGCCGCGGTGACCCGCTCGAGCTCGGCAGGCTCCTTGACCGCTCGACCTGCTTCCAGCCAGCCCTCGATGGGGACGAGCTCCACATCCGGGGCGGCGGCGGCGAGCCGTTCCCAGGCGGCATGCGATACGAAGCCGGCCTCCATGCCGATCCGCCGCGCACCGATCGATCCGACGATCTCCGGCCAGCGCTCGGGCAGGTTGCCGTAGGCCTCGACCAGTCGCGCGTCGGGTGCCTCACGCCTGGCCTGGATCGTGTAGCGCGAATCGGCGAGGAGCACGACCTCGTCGCCGCCGACGAGGAACTGTCCGGAGTTCCCGGCGACCTTCTCCTCGCCCTCCCCGAGCGTGAACCCGGTCAGGTAGCGCATGTGCTCGCGCCGCACGCCGAAGTACGCGTCGATGCCGGCCTCGGCGAACCGGGCGCGCAGGCGGTCGATGCGCGCGGGGCGCGCGATGCGATCGGACTCGGTCCATGCCTGCCGTTGCGCCGAGGCGGGTGGCGCGGCGAAGTCCTCGGGGCCGGGCCAGCCGTCCCGCGACGCCGGCATCAGGTGTAGCCGTGTTCGCGCCGGTTCGCGTTGTGCTCGTCGATGTTCTTGGCGAAGACGTGCTTGCCGCTGTCGTCCGGGATCGCGAGGAAGTAGATGAACTTGTCGGCGGTGTCGGGATGGAGCGCGGCATCGATCGACGCGAGGGTCGGTGTGTCGATCGGGGCCGGGATGAGCCCCGGCTGCGTATACGTCTGGAAGCCGAGCAGCTCGTCCGGCAGCACGATGTCCCTCATCGCGATGTCCTTGGGCACATCCCAGAACCGGTAGGCCTTCCACTGCTCGAATTCGAGCTTCGAGAGCTCCACGGTGTCGACCGCGTAGATGACGGTCGGGTCGGCGTTGAAGATCTTGTTCTTGATGCCGGGGATGCCGTCCAGCCGGTTCTGGTACACCCCCGCGATCAGCGGCTTCTCCTCGTCGAGCACCGCCTCGCGCTCGACGATCGAGGCGAGCGTCAGGATCTGGTAGAACGTCAGGCCGCGCTCCGCGGGGACGGTCAGTTTCGGCTCGCCGACTGCCGCGATGAAGCCGTCGAGCATCCGGCGGATCAGCTCCTCGGGCGTGGTATCCGGCAGGACGTTGTATGTTCCGGGCCAGAGGAAACCCTCGAGCGATGGCTTGGTGCCCTCGGGGACGTCGCGGAGCACTCGCTCCAACCACGGATAGTCCGCCAGCAGGGCGGCGGGCGGCTCTTTCGCGATCTCGTAGAACTCCCGGGAATCCATCTCCAGGTCCGTCAATGTCTGGAGCTTGGCCGTGATCTGCTCCAGGCGCAGCTGCGTCCGCAGCGCGATCTGCACGTAGGGGATCTCCTGCGGGGCGAGGAGGCTTTGCACGAGCTGTTCCGGGGTCATGTTGCGGCGAAGGACGAACGTTCCCTTCTGCAGGGAGCCCGTCAGCTCCAGGTCGCTGGCGATGAACACGAATGCGCGCGGATCCCGGATGAGGCCGTCGTCGGCGAGGCGAGCCGCGATCGTCGTTGCGGTGTCCCCATCCTCGACGACGAACTCGACCTGCTCGGGATCGTCGGACACGGGTTCTGTCAGCGAGTCGCCGAGATCCTCCCGTACGAGATCGGCGATGAAGGGCAGGTTGAGCGCGGCCGGGCTGTCGGCCGCCCAGCTGAGGATCGCGTTGTTGACGAGCGGTCGGAGCGCGGTCAGGGCGATGATCAGCACGAGCGCACCCAGGACCAGGGCGAAGACGAGGAACTTCACGACCCCACCGAGCCCGCTGCCGCCGCGTCCACCGCGCCGCCCGCCGCCACCGCCGTTGCCGTTGCCCGCACGGCGGGACGGCTCGTACGCCTCGGGGACGTAGTCGGTCGCGTACGCGTCCGACTCGTACCTGCGGGCCTGGGGCTGGCGTCGATCGCGCGGGCCTCCGCCGGAGCGGATCGTCATCTGGGGATCTCCGGTGTCGGTGGCTGAGGGGTTGGAGCCGACCCGGTCTCCCGGGTGTCGAGCGCATCTTGCAGGATGACGGCGGCCGCTTCGCGGTCCACCCGCGCCCGGTACTCGTTGCGCTGGTGGCGCGATGGCGGGCCCCCGGAACGGCCACGTTTCATCGGGCCGAGCCTGCCTTCCGCGACGTGACTGCTCAGGCGCTCATCGTGCAGGGTGATGGTGACATGGTCGCTCAATCGGGCGCGGATGTCCTCCATCCACGACCTGGTCAGGGCAGCCTGTGGACCTTCGTGCCCGGCTGCGTCGATGGGCAGCCCGACGACCAGTTCCGTGATCCCGTGGGCGTCGATGAGCGCAAGCAACGCGTCCGCGTCCTGCCCGGTGTGGCGACCGCGCCGGAGCGTGGTCAGCGGGCGCGCCCCGGCGCCCGGGCCGTCCGCGATCGCGACGCCGATCCGTCGCTCGCCGAGATCGATCCCAAGGGCCCTCGTCACGGTGATGGCTCCGGCTCGAAGGTGGGGGTCTCGAGGTCGACCGGCTCGGTCGTCGAGACCTCGACCCGCGACTCGATGGTCGGGATCGTGCCGACGAAGTCGGGCCAGACGGTCAGTTCGGCGTCCCCGTATGCCGCGAGGATCTGGCGTGCCTGCGCGAGCGGCTTGCCCATGATCTCGCGCTCGATCGCGTCCGGGTCCAGGACGAGCACCTGGCGCGCGGTGACCACCACCGGGAAGGTGATGACCCCGCCAGAGACCTCGGCGGGCGCCGGGACGACCTGCCCCGATCCAGGGATGAGGGCGTAGCCCGGTTCGACGCTCGACTGGATCCGTGCCTCCGCGACGGCCTGGACGGGCGCCGTGTCCACGGCCACGACCGTTCCGGAAGCCGTCGCTGTGAGCTCGAAGTTCTCGATCTCCTGGCCCACCAGGTTGTCCGGGTCGACACCGAAGACCGGCGCGCCGAGCGTCTTCGTTTCCGGGAACACCGTCGCGGTGTCGCCGGGGAGATCCGGGTCGTCCAGGCGCTCGTCGAAGGCCGTCGTGAGCCGGTCGGTCAGGGCGGCCATCGCCTTGTCGACGTCCTCCTGCTGGACGCGCGGGAACTCGGTCCGCTTGCCGCCGGTGGTCGCCTCCAGATTCCTCACCTTGAGGAAGAATGGATCCTCGCCACGCGGGACGGTGATGATCGCATTGGGCTCGACATTGCCATCGGGCCCCGCGTCGACCGCGGTGACGTTGACCGAGACCCGCGCCGGGACGATCTGCAGCACGACCACCTCGGCCGGTGGGACGGTGACGGCGCGATCGGTCCGGAACCGCACGCCCGACGACGTGCTGACGACCGCGCCCCTGGCGATCGTGTTGGAGCTTGTCGGGTCGATGTTTTCGAAGCGCACGCTTCCCTTTGCCGCCTCCTCCTCCGTGCGCGTGCCCGTGGCGGGGAATCTGTCGCTTGCCTCGACGTCGACCGTGAGCAGCTGGGCGGGCACGACCGGGGGCGACGCGTTCGGATCGGGTTCTGTGGCCGTCGTGCTGGCCACGATCCGCAGGGACTGGGGGCCGATGGTCGCCTCGCGCGGCGTGATCACGGCCGTGGCCGTCGGGAGGTAC
>CAZFXH010000382.1:0-2208 GCA_964522905.1 uncultured Anaerolineaceae bacterium | reverse complement strand
ACGACGACATGCCCGCCGTCGACGACCACCGTCTCATCGCCGATCTGAAACGTGGCCTGACCGGACTCGACCACGAAGACCTCGGCGTAGGGATGCCGGTGGAGCTTCGGACCCACGCCCGGCTGCGAGTGCACGAGGATGACGGAGAACGGGACCTCGCCGTGCTCCGCGCCTACGAATTCATGGGCGTGCCGGCCGTGGGCGAGGTCGTCGAATCGCACCAGCTTTGCCATGGTCTCCCCTTTCCTCGTGTCGGCGAGCCGACAGAGACGCGGAAAGAATGAACCGTTTCGGACCTTCCGGACGCCATTACAACGAGGGACCGAACGACAGCGGCCATGGGACCCCTGCGCCCGACCCCTGCAAGGAGGGGCGCCATGGTCCGATCCAGTCACGGGTCAAGAGCGGGGATCTTCGCCCACTGGAGTCCGGAAGTCGTCTGTCCGCAGCAACGCCGGCGCGACACCGGCTCGCTAGCATCGCGAGCGAGTCGGAACGAGTCGGGGTAATACCGAAGCCGTCCGAGGAGGGATGCACATGAACCGTTCGTTCGAGGAGTTCCGTAGCCGCCGTCACGGCAAAGCGACATCGACGATCCGACGCGCACGCGCGCTCGCGATGGCGGCCCTGATCGCCGTCGCCGCGCTGATCCCGGTCGCGTCCGTCGCGGCAGATGAGCCCGACGACATGGTGTTGCGTTGGAACGCCAACGCCGTCAACGTGATCGGCCAGCCCGCGACGAACACGCCTCCGGGCCTCGGCCAGGGTCCGCCGCTCGCGGCCCTGCACATCGCGATGGTTCACGGCGCGATCTATGACGCCGTCAACGCGATCGTCGGCGGCCACGAGCCCTATCTCGCCGGGGTGACCGCGACCGGGAACGAGTCGCAGGCAGCCGCGGTCGCGCAGGCGGGCCACGACGTCCTGATCGGCATTACGCCGATCGCGAACACGGCGGTCCGCACCCGGATCGACGACATGCTCACGGCGTCGCTCGCGCTCATCGATGACGGCGCGGCAGAGGACAACGGGAGGGCCGTCGGCGCCGACGCGGCGGCCGCGATGCTCGCCGCGAGGACCGGCGACGGGCGGACGGACGTCGAACCGTTCGCCACGAGCAACGACGTCGGCAAGTGGCGCCTGGTGGCGCCGCTCAACGCGAACGTGCAAGGCCAGTTCGCGACGGTCGTGCCGCTCACGCTGAATGGCCCAAATCAGTTCCGGACCGGAGGCCTGCCGGCCCTCACGAGCGCGAAATACGCCGCGGAATTCAACGAGGTCAAGGCGCTGGGCGCTCAGGTTGGATCGAGCCGGACCGTGGCCCAGACGCTGATGGCCGGGTTCTACACGGCCAATCCGCTCTTCTTCTACAACACCGGGCTCCGGGTCATCGCGACCGACGAGGGATTGTCGACGAGCGAACAGGCCCGGCTCTTCGTCAAGACCAGCATGGCGGGAGCGGACGCGCTCATCAGCTGCTGGCACAACAAGAAGCTCTGGTCCACCTGGCGACCAGAGACGGCGATCCACGAAGCGGCGAACGACGGCAATCCGCTCACCTCGCCGGACCCGAACTGGACCGCGCTCTTCGCGGTCCCGGGCTACCCGGACGAGCCATCGGGCTACAACTGCTACACGGGCGGATTCTGGCAAAGCGCCCGGTACTTCTTCGGTACGGACAAGTACGCATTCTCCCTGACCAGCCCCGGAGTTCCCGCGAATCCGGCCGTGCCACCGGGGAACCCCGTGGGGGTGCCGGGCTCGACTCGGACGTACACGCGGTTCACCGACGTGATCGATGAGACGATCGACGGCCGGATCCTCAACGGCTTCCACTTCCGGACGGCCGACGTGCACGGCGCCTGGATCGGGAAGAAGACCGCCCAATGGGTCGAGAAGCATTACTTCGCGCCCGTCGACTGACGGACGGCTGAAGCCGACCCCCGGTCCTTTGGGGAGGACCGGGGGTCTCTTTGTGTGCAGAATGTCGTGAGCGAGCCGCAATGGGGAGGACCGTGGAAGCGTGACCTCGACCAAGCCATCCGATGGCGATGAGGCCTTCTGGCAGGAATATCTGACCCAGGGCGATTCTTTCGAGCGTCGTGCGAGGCGGGTCTTCCTGCGTCTCCCGCACGGGCCACGCTGCCGCTTGTGCGCGGCCCCGTTCGCCGGGGTCGCCGCCCCCGTCATGCGGCTGATCGGGAAGCG
>CAZFXH010000381.1:0-7080 GCA_964522905.1 uncultured Anaerolineaceae bacterium | reverse complement strand
CTATGTTCGGTCGGGATAAGCGCTGAAAGCATCTAAGTGCGAAGCTCGCCTCGAGATGAGGTTCCCCACCGGGTCAACCGGGTAAGACCGCAGGGAGACCACCTGTTATATAGGCCGCATGTGGAAGTCCGGTGACGGATGCAGCTGAGCGGTACTAACGGTCGAGGGCTTGACCTCTTCAGCAACTGACCAGGGGTCAGTGGCTGGGATCGTGATCGATCCTTGACGACTCACCACGAGATCGAAGATCTCTTCCGGCGCCCGCCGGATCCCTTGCGGATCCGCGTCGTGCCGCTGCCGACCACGTCCAGAGTGCAATGAATCCCGGTGACTCTAGCGGAGAGGCCATACCCGTTCCCATCCCGAACACGGAAGTCAAGCTCTCCAGCGCCGAAGATACTGAGAGGGCAGCCTTTCGGGAAAATAGGTCGTCGCCGGGATTATTTGCGTTTTCGGGGGGCACACCCGACGGCTAGAGGCTGTCCACCAGCGCGTATCCTGTGTGTCGATGACCGACTCCGTCCTGCCCCGTCCCGTCACCACGTCGGGCACGCCGGCCACCGCTGCCGTCTGCCCGTATCTCCTGGCGTCCGACGGTCGCTGGCGCGCGTCCACGCCCGCGCGCGAGCACCGCTGCACCGTGCTTTCGCCGCCCGCCATTCTCGCCCCCGAGAAACAGCGCCGGTTGTGCCTGACCGCCGAGCACGTGAGCTGCAGCACCTACCTCGCCGCGACGTCGCCGACCGGCGTCGACGACGCGGCCGCGCCTGCAGCCCAGCGGCGGATCCGCGAGGTCACGCGCACCGCACCGCTCGTGCTCGATCACGGGCGGATGGCGATCTCCATGCCGATGTTGCGCGGCAAGCGTGGCGCGGGACAGCAGGGCAGCCTCGTCGCGCTGATGGCCGTGGCGTTCGCCGCGATCGTGGTGACGCGCCTCACGGCTGGTGACCCCGGCCTGGCGCCTGTCCAGGCGGTGGGCGGGGCATCCGCGTCGCCCTCGGCCGCGGCCAGTCCAGCGAGTACCACCCGGCCCGCGGCGACGGGGGAACCGACGCGTACGCTCGTACCGACCGAGGTCGAGCCGACCCCGGCTCCGTCCGACGCCGCGCCGAGCCCGGCGGACGCTCCGCGCACCTACAAGGTGCGCAGCGGCGACACTTTGTTCGGGATCGCCGGCGAATTCGGTACGACCGTGCCGGCCCTCATGGAGCTCAACGGCATCGAGAACGCCCGAAGCCTGAAGGTCGGGCAGGTTCTCGAGCTGCCCTGACCGTCGGTCAGCGCTGGCAGCCGCGGCAGAACGACGTCACGAAACCGCCGGCCTTGACCTCGGTGATCCGCGTCCCGCACCGCGGACATGCTTGACCGCCCTTCATGTGGACCGCGAGGAAGTCGCGCACCTGGGTCTCGAACGTGGGTGGCACCCGGCGGCGCAGTACCTCGATCGCCTCGGCCACCGTGGTCTGCGCGGCCGCGTGGAGGGCATCGACCTCCTCATCCGCCAGGGTGGATCGCTTGCGGAACGGCAAGAGCCTGGCCGCGTGCAGGATCTCGTCGCTGTAGGCATTGCCGATCCCGGCCACGAACGACTGGTTCCGCAACAGGTTCTTCAGCTCGCCCGGGTGGCGTCGGATGCGCTCCCGCCACGTTTCGAGGGTCAGCGCGGGATCGTCGACATCGGGCCCGATCTCGCCATCGCCGAGGCCCGGGACGGTCCGGTCCACACCGGCGGGCAGCAGGTAGACCTTGCCCATCTGCGTCGGGTCACGGTAGCGCACCTCTGGACGGGCGTCGGCGTTCGGCAGCCATCCTGCGTCGCGCGTCCATGCCGCCGATCTGGATCGTCGACCAGGCGGCAGCGGGCCCATCCGCAGGACGACCGCCGTCTTCGTCGGGAGCTTCGCGCCGGACAGGGCGAGCTGGAATCGGCCCGTCAGCATGGGGTTCACGACCACGCGGTCGCCATCGAGCTCGATCATGAGGAACTTGCCACGCCGCCGGATGTCCGTGATGGTCTGACCGACCAGGGCATCCAGCTCGGCCGGCGTACCCCGTACCGCCAGGGGACCGGGCGCCTGGGCAGACTCGATCGGGCGCCCGCGCAGTGCGGCGTCGAAGGCCTCGGCGACGACGGTCAGATCGGGTAGTTCCGGCACGGCGGCGCGATTGTAGCCGCGTGAAACGCTGTGCTAGACTCTCCCGGCCCCGGAGAGGCACGACAGCTGAAGAGCGGAATCAGGCCACAGAGAGCGCGAAGGAGCGGACCGCGGAGTTAGATCACCACGGACCCACCCCACCCTTCCGGTCTCGGCCTGAGCATCGCTCAGGTCGTTCGTGATTCTCAGGTGCAAATCCACCACCAGGAGTGACCACTACATTGACCGAAGAGAAGCAGGGCGGGACCGTGCCTGACACCGAAGCGAACGCCTCGGTGACCCCACAGGCGTCCGAGCAGCCCGTTGGAGCCGTGGCCGTCGCCGACGAGCCGGCCGAGACGAGCCCAGCCCCTGACGTGGAGAGCAGCGCCCAGACGGCCGTCGACCCCGAACCGGCCGTCCAGGGCGATACCCAGGAGCCGGCCATCGCGGAAGCGGCCGACTCCGAGGCCCCGGTCGAGGCGTCCGCTGCCGATGCTCCCGCCGGCACGGAGCTCGCCGCGGACACGGCTGAAGCAACCGAGGGGTCCGCCTCGACGGTCGATGCCGACGCGGCCGTCGCCGACGTCCCGGCTGCTACCGACACCGACTCTGACGATCCTGCCAGCCCCGTTGCCGCCGCGGCTGAGGCGGTCGGCACGGTGGTCGACGCGGCCACCGGCGCCGCCGCGGACGCCGTGGGTGCCGTTGCCGGCGCGGCCGCCGATGCACTCGCGCCGGACGAGGACGCCTCGACCGATACGGCCGACGCCGCCCCTGCCGATACCGAGGCTCCCGCTGCCAGTTCGGCCGAGGGACTAGACGCGGCCGACACCGCCGATGCGCCGACCGCTGACGAGGAGCCCGAAGCGGTTCCCCCGCCGCGCGACCTCGGCCCCGAGCCGACCACCATGGAGGAGCTGCTCGCGGAGCAGGACTCCGATATCAAGAGCTTCAAGCACGGCGACGTGGTCGAAGGCAATGTCGTCCGCATCGACAAGGACGAGATCCTGGTCGATATCGGTGCCAAGAGCGAAGGCGTCGTCAGCAACCGCGAGCTGTTCGGTCGACACGGCGGCGAGGGCCAGGCCCCGCTGAACATCGGCGACACGGTCCTCGTGTACGTCCTCCAGCCGGAATCGCCGGAGGGCCACGCGGTCCTGTCGCTGCGACGCGCCGGCCTCGAGCGCAAGTGGCGCGCGATGCAGGAGCAGTTCGAGGCGGGCGTCATCATCGAAGCGCCGGTCATCGACCACAACAAGGGCGGTCTCATCGTCGATTGCGGCATCCGCGGCTTCGTGCCGATCAGCCAGATCGTCGACTTCCCGCGCCGGCCGCAGAACGACCAGCCACGCGACGCCGCCCAGGAGATCGCCGAGAAGCTGATGCCGTTCGTCGGCCGCAAGCTCCGGCTCAAGATCCTCGAGGTCAACCGCAAGGCCAACCGTCTGATCCTCTCGGAGAAGGTCGCGCTCTACGAGGAGCGCCGCGAGAAGCGGGACGAGCTGTTCAGCAGCCTGCAGGTCGGCCAGAAGGTCACGGGTACGGTCCGCTCGATCGCGCCGTTCGGCGTCTTCATCGACCTCGGCGGGATCGACGGCCTGGTCCACAAGAGCGAGCTCTCGTGGAACAAGGTCAACAATCCCGAATCCGGCTACAAGGTCGGGGACGAGGTCGAGGCCGAGGTCATCGACATCAACCACGAGCGCGGCCGGATCAGCCTGTCGATCCGTCGCCTCCAGCCCGACCCGTGGCACTCCACGGTCGCGGACTTCAACGTCGGCGACGTCATCGACGGCACGGTCACGAAGCTCGTCAACTTCGGCGCATTCGTGCGGGTGCGTGACGGCCTCGAGGGCCTGATCCACATCAGCGAGCTGTCCCACCAGCGTGTTGCCCACCCGGGCGATGTCGTGCACGAGGGCCAGTCGCTCAAGCTCAAGATCATCTCGCTCGATTCCGAGCGTCATCGCCTCGGCCTCAGCCTCAAGCAGGCGGAAGAGCCGCCGGCCCGTCCGGCGCCCGAGCCCGGACAGCCCGGTCCGGCCGCCGCTCCCGGCGGCCCGCGCCCCGAGCGCCGTCCCCGCCCGGAGCGCAGCTACTCGATGAGCGACGCGGTCCAGGAGCCCGAGGGCGGGATCGACAACACGCTCGCATCCGCGTTCGCCCAGGTCCGCCAGCAGCTTGCGGCGGCCGAGGACGGCGATGCACCTGCCACCGAGCAATTCGACGCGACTGCTGAGGCCGCGGAGGCCCCGACAGCCGAGATCGAGACGGCCACAGCCGAAGCCGCGACCGAGGAGCCGACCGCCGAAGCGGCCACTGAGGAGCCGACCGCCGAAGCCGCGACCGAGGAGCCGACCGCCGAAGCCGCGACCGGCGACATCGACGCCGCCGCGACCGGCGACATCGACGCCGCTGCGACCGAGGAGTCGCCCGTCGCCGAAGTCGCCGCCGAACCGGAGACTCCGGTCGAAGGGGCCCTGACCCAGGACGCGCCCGAGGCGACTGCGGGAGAAGCAGAGGCCGCCGACGTGGAGGCGTCAGCCGACGCTGAAGCGACGGCCGAAGCCGAGGTGGCCCCCGCCGAGCCAGCCGAGGCACCGACCGAGACTCCGGTCGCCGAGGTGACCGACGCCCCGGCCGACGAAGCGGTCGCTGACGTGGAGGCCGACGCTCCGGCCGAGGAAGTCGCCGCTACCGCCGAGGCTTCCGTCGAGGACGTCGTCGCCGAAGTCGAGGCCGAGGCTCCGGCCGCCGATGCCACCGCCGAGACCCAGACAGAGGCCGCCGCTGATACGTCCCTCGAGGTCGAAGCCGAGGTCGCCAAGGCCGACGCCGAGCCTTCCAGCAAGGGCAAGGGAAAGAAGGGCTGATCGGCCCCCGCTCACGATCACGGCCCGCCGGTCCGCGGCGGGCCGTTTCGATTCCTTAGCCCGAATCCCGCCGGCGCATTAGCCCGAACGTGCATCCGGCGGGCGCACCATAGCGATTCCATACGTGAGGTACCCGGACGGATGGCCACTACCGTATGGGCGAAGACACCGTGCTAGCATGGCTGAAGGCGCGACTCCCAAGGTGGCGCAAGGCAAAGGAAACGGGCGTTCGACTCGATGGATCGCTTCGATAAGTTCACGGATCGCGCGCGCAAGGTCCTGACGCTGGCTCAGGATGAGGCGCAGCGGTTCAACCACAACTACATCGGCACGGAGCACCTGCTCCTGGGGCTCGTTCGCGAGGGCGAGGGAGTCGCGGCGCGCGTCCTCGAGAACATGAACGTCGAGCTCGCCAAGGTCCGGACGGCGGTCGAGTTCATCATCGGCCGGGGCGACCGACCGGTCGTCGGTGAGGTCGGGCTTACCCCACGCGCGAAGCGCGTCATCGAACTCGCCATCGACGAGGCCCGCCGGCTCGGGCACAACTACATCGGCACGGAGCACCTGCTGCTCGGCCTCGTCCGCGAAGGAGAGGGGATCGCTGCGGGCGTCCTCGAGTCGCTGGGGGTCAACCTCGACAAGGTCCGTCACGAGGTCATCCGCGTCCTGTCCCAGAGCTCGTCCGCCGGACCCAGCGCCCAGGAGACCAAGCGCGCCAGCAAGACGCCGACGGTCGATCAGCTCGGGATCAATCTCACCGAGGCCGCGCGTGCGGGCAAGCTCGACCCGGTCATCGGCCGCGAGAAGGAGATCGAGCGGGTCATCCAGATCCTCGGTCGAAAGACGAAGAACAACCCCGCCCTCATCGGCGAGCCGGGCGTCGGCAAGACCGCCATCGCCGAGGGCCTTGCCCATCGGATCGTGGCAGGCGACGTGCCCGACATCCTGCTCAACAAGCGGGTGCTGACGCTCGACATCGGCTCGCTGGTCGCCGGCACGAAGTACCGCGGCGAGTTCGAGGAGCGACTCAAGAAGATCATCGAGGAGCTGCGCAACACGAACGACGCCGTGCTGTTCATCGATGAGCTGCACACGCTGGTCGGTGCCGGGGCCGCCGAAGGCGCCATCGATGCCGCCAACATCCTCAAGCCGCCGCTCTCCCGTGGCGAGCTCCAGTGCATCGGAGCCACGACCCTCGACGAGTACCGCAAGTACATCGAGCGCGACGCCGCGCTCGAGCGCCGCTTCCAGCCCGTCATGGTCGAGGAACCCACGCTCGAGCAGACCATCGACATCCTGATGGGCATCCGGGAGCGCTACGAGCAGCACCACAAGGTCACGATCACGGACGAGGCGGTCAAGGCCGCGGCGGACCTGTCGATCCGCTACATCACCGACCGGCACCTGCCGGACAAGGCGATCGACCTGATCGACGAGGCCGCGTCTCGTGTGCGCCTGCGCCACGCATCCGCGCCCCCGGCCCTGCGCGAGGCCCAGAAGGACCTTGACCGGGTGACGAAGGAGAAGGACGCGGCGATCAACAACCAGGAGTACGAAGAGGCGGCGACGCTGCGCGAGACGGAGGCCACGGCCAAGGAGAAGGTCGATGAGCTCCGCGCCGAGTGGCAGACCCAGGTGTCCGGCGACCAGCCGACCGTCGGCGAAGAAGAGATCGCACAGGTCGTCGCGATGTGGACCGGCATCCCGGTCACCCGCATCGCCCAGGAGGAGTCCGAGCGGCTGCTCAACATGGAGGACGCCCTCCATAACCGCGTCATCGGCCAGCAGGAAGCGATCGAGATCGTCTCGAAGGCCGTCCGTCGTGCCCGAGCCGGGCTCAAGGATCCGAAGCGCCCGATCGGGTCGTTCATCTTCCTCGGCCCCACCGGCGTCGGGTAGACGGAGCTCGCCAAGGCGCTTGCCGAGTTCATGTTCGGCAGCGAGGACGCACTCATCAAGATCGACATGAGCGAATTCATGGAGCGCCACAACGTGTCGCGGCTGGTCGGGGCGCCTCCCGGCTACGTCGGCTTCGATGAGGGTGGCCAGCTGACCGAGGCGGTCCG
>CAZFXH010000380.1:0-3877 GCA_964522905.1 uncultured Anaerolineaceae bacterium | reverse complement strand
ACGCTCCTGCTCGATGCCTCAGCGTCCATGGCGACCGGCCATCCGGACAAGCTCACCTTCGCCAAGCGTGCGGCGGCGGCACTCGGCTACATCGGTCTGGCGAGCGAGGATCGGGTCGCGGTCAGCGCGCTCACGGGCCGCATCGCTCGTCGACGGGCTCCGCTCCGCGGCTCCGGGCGCGTCTTCCGGCTGCTGGCCGACCTGTCGGCCATCCAACCGGCCGAAGGGCCGACGGACCTGGTGGCGGCCGCCCGCCACGCGGCCGCCCAGCTGCACGGAAGGGGTGTCGTCGTCCTGCTCAGCGACCTCCTGGACCCGGGCGCCGATCGCGTGATCCGCGAGCTCGCCGCGACTGGCTCGGAGATGATCGTGCTGCACGTGCTCTCGCCCGATGAGCTTGACCCGTCGCTCGAGGGCGACCTTCGCCTGGTGGACACCGAGACCGGCGATCGGGTCGATATCACCGCGGACCTCGCGACCATCGATGCGTACAAGGTCCGTCTTGCGGCCTGGAAGGAAGGCTTCGCCGACGTTGCGGCCAAGCGGCGCGCGAGCTACGTGGACCTCTCGTCCGATGTGAACCTCGCCGAGCTGATGTTCGCCGAGTTGCGTCGCCGCCGGGTCCTGGGCTAGCCGATCGTGCCGTTCACGACGCCGCTCGCGCTGCTCGGCCTGCTGTTCATCCCAGCTGTCATCGCGATGTACCTGCTCAAGCTCCGCCGGGACGAGACGGTCGTCCCATCGACCCTTCTCTGGACGCGCCTCGTGTCGGATGTCGAGGCCAACGCTCCCTGGCAGAAGCTCAAGCGAAGCCTGTTGCTGCTGCTCCAGTTGCTCCTGGTCGTCATCCTCGCGCTGCTCGCGGCAAGGCCCTTCGTTGAGCGGCCGGCCGGCCTCGCCCGGGACATCGTCCTCGTACTGGACATCTCGGCCAGCATGGCCGCCACGGACGTGGTCCCGGATCGCCTGACGGCCGCCAAGCTCGCCGCGACCGAGGCGCTCAAGGACCTGCCCACCGGCGGCAAGGTCAGCGTCATCGCCGCCGGACGGAGCGCCCGCATCGTCGTCAACGAATCGACCGATCTGAGCCGCGTCCGCCAGGCGATCGACGGCGTCGCGGTGAGCCAGGGCACGGGCGATCTCGGCGACGCCCTGGAGTTGGCGTCCAAGCTCGCCGCGCGCTCCGGCGACGCGCAGGTCCTCGTCGCCACGGACGCGGCGCTCGCGACCGACCCGACCGGGCGCGTCGCGGCACCCGTCAAGGTCCTGCCGGTCGGGCGCGACGGCAAGAACCAGGCCATCGTCGCGCTGGCGGTCAAGACGTCGCCATCGGCCGTGACGCGGTCCGTTTTCGTGAGCGTTGCGAACGTGGACCTGGAACTCACGACGCGGCGGCTCGAGCTGTGGGGCGACGGCAGCCTGCTCGAGGTGCGCGACGTAACGCTCGATCCCCAGACCCGGGCGAACGTGATCGTGGACGACATCCCCCCGACTGTGCGCACCCTGGAGGTCCGGCTCGTGGGGAGCGATCCGGCGGTCGTCACGGCGCCCGACCAGCTGGCCGTCGACGATCGCGCCTGGGCCGTCATCCCACCCGATCGGACGCGCCTGGTCCTCGTCGTGGGCGAGGGCGACCCGTATCTCGAGACCGCACTGTCCTACCTGCCGAATGTCGAGTTGTACGGCGTCGCGCCGAAGGACTACGGGCCCAAGACGCAGCGCGATGATCGGCCGTGGGACCTCGTCATCTTCGAAGGCTTCCTCCCCGCGACACTGCCGCGCTCCCCGATCCTCGCCATCGCCCCGCCGCGCACAAGCGAACTCGGCCAGGTGACCGGAAGCCTCAAGAACCCTGGGATCGGCACGCTGGATCCGGACGAGCCGGTCCTGCGCTTCGTCGACCTGTCCACGACCCACATCGCGGAAGCCTCGCGGCTGACCACACCCGATTGGGCGCGAACGATCATCCCGGGCCCGCGCGGGGCACCACTGCTCTACGCGGGCACGCGTGACGGGCTGCCGAGCGCGGTGCTCGCGTTCGAGCCCCGGCGCTCCGATCTCCCACTCCAGGTCGCGTTCCCGATCCTGCTCGCGAACCTGACTGGCGAGCTCCTGGGAGCGTCGACGGCACCGACCGAAGCCGTGGAGCCCGGCACCCCGGTCGAGCTGGTCATCCCGACGGGTGCCATCGGGCTGGCCGTCACGGGGCCCGACGGCAGTACGACGGAGCTCGTGCCGGGCACCAGCGGCGGGTCCGCCGTCACGTTCGCCGGCACCGACCTGATCGGGGTCTACACGGCGACACCGATCCCCGACCCCGGCGCGTCGGCGTCACCATCGTCCAGTGCCGCCACCGGGTCGTCGCCGAGCCCGAGGGCGAGCCCGTCGGCGGCGACCTCGCCGCAGACCTCGGCCGGGGCGGTAGGTGCGAGCCCCCCGCCCGAAGATCCCATGGCTCCGATGCGCTTCGCCGTCGACCTTTTCGACGTCGACGAATCGACCATCGCCCCAGGCTCGGCCGCCGCCATCGAGGCGCTCGGCACCACCGCGACCGGGTCGCCCGCGCCCGGCACCGGCTCCGGTGGAGCGACCACCGAGCGCCCCACGACGCGGGACGAGCTGTGGGTTCCGATCGTCCTGCTGGTGCTGACGTTCCTGTGCGTGGAGTGGGCCCTCTACCACCGTGACGGCCTCACCCGGATCCGCCGCTCCTTCACGACACGACTGCGTCGCGACGAGGGCGGGACGGCCTGATGGGCTTCAGCTTCGAGACGCCGCTCGCGCTGCTCCTGCTCATCCCCGCCCTGGCCCTCACGATCGTGCTGTCCCTGGGCGCCCGGCGCCGGCTGGGGGCCGGGCGACGGAGGCTCGCTCTGGTCGTCAGGACGGCGCTCCTGGTCGCGCTCGTCTTCGCGCTGGCCGGTTTCAGGATCGTCCTGCCCGTCGATCGGCTCGCGACGGTGTTCGTGGTGGACCTGTCGGACTCGGTCGGCAACGACGGTCGCGAGGACGCCCTCGCGTTCCTGCGCGAGACCCTGGACGTCATCCCGGACGGGGACGTGGCCGGTATCGTCGCGTTCGGGAAGGAGGCGCTGGTCGAGCGCCTGCCATCGGACCTCGGTGAGATCGATCGACTCGCGTCCACGCCCGTCCGCTCGGCCACCGACATCGGGGCCGCGCTGCGCCTGGCGAGCGCGCTCTTCCCTGACGACGCCCAGAAACGGGTCGTGCTCCTGTCCGACGGGAACGACACCACTGGTCGTGGTCAGTCCGAAGCCGCGTTGGCGGCCACGCGCGACATCCGGATCGAGACGCGCCTGATCGGCCTGGGTGGGTCGGACGAGGTCCTGGTCGAGCGACTCGCGACCCCGTCGACCTCGAACCTCGGGGACTCGGTCGAGGCCATCGCGGAGATCCGCTCGTCCGTCGCGCAACCGGCGACGGTCCGCCTCTTCGTGAACGGCGAGATCGCCGATACGCAGCGCGTCGACCTGCAAGCCGGAGTCACCCGTGTCGTCTTCGACATCGAGCCCACGGAGGCCGGCTTCCACACGTTCCGCGTCGTCGTCGAGGCCGGGCGCGACACGTTCAGCGAGAACGACCGGGCCGATTCGAACACGATCGTGAAGGGCGAGCCGCGGACCCTGGTCCTGGCCGGCAACGAGGCCGTGGCCTCGGAGCTCGTGGACGCTCTGACCGCGCAGCGCCAACTCGTCGACACCATGGTCCCCGAACAGCTCCCGACCGAATTCGCGGCGCTCGCGACATACGACAGCGTCGTTCTCGTCGACGTCCCGCGAGTCCGGCTGTCGGATCGACAGCTGGCCGCGCTGCAGGTCTACGTGCGCGACCTCGGCAAGGGCCTCGTGATGATCGG
>CAZFXH010000379.1:0-3324 GCA_964522905.1 uncultured Anaerolineaceae bacterium | reverse complement strand
GGGCGAGGCGTCCTCGTCGACCACTCCGTCGGTCCATGTATCCACGGACGCGACCTCCCCGATCGGGAAGGTCCCACCGGAGAGATGGTCGGCAGCGAGCGGCTTGGCGAAGAAATAGCCCTGCCCGTAGGCGCAGCCGAGCTCGTTCATCCGGGCCGCCTGCTCTGCGGTCTCGATCCCTTCGGCCACGGTCTTGATGGCCAGGGACTTGCCCATCGCGACGATCGCCCCGGCGAGGGCGGCCGTCTTCGAGTCGGTGTCGGGGACCTGGACGAACTCACTGGCGATCTTGATGACGTCGACCGGGAATTGACGCAGGTGGCTGAGAGAGAAGTAGCCGGTGCCGAAGTCGTCGATGACGACGCTCACGCCGAGCTCTCGCAGCGCTTCGAGGGTCGCGACCGTGGACGGCGTCGCCTTGAGCAGGGCGGTCTCGGTGATCTCGAGGCTGAGCCGTGCGGCGGCCATGCCGGCCTCGGCCAGGGCCTCCTGGACCGCCTCGACGAACCCCGGTTGCTGGATCTCGCGAGCGGAGACGTTGACGCACAGGAAGGTGTCGGGATCCATGTTCGACCAGCCGCTCGCCTCGCGGCAGGCCTCGCGCAGCACCCACCGGCCGATCGGCAGGATCGCGCCGTTCTCCTCCGCGATCTCGATGAACTCGCCGGGAGCGACGAGGCCACGCTCGGGGTGCTCCCATCGGACGAGTGCCTCGACGCCGGCAAGGACGCCGTTGCGAAGGTCGACGATCGGCTGGTACATCAGTCGCAGCTGCCCAAGCTCGACCGCGTGCTGCAGCTGCACGCCCATCTCGTGTCGGTCCCGGATGGCCGCGTGCATGCCCGGATCGAATACCGCGTACCCGGCCTTGCCGTTGGCCTTGGCCATGTACATCGCCACGTCGGCGTTGCGCACGACGTCCTCGGCGGAGTCTGTCGCGTCGCGGGCGCTGGCGATACCGATGCTGGCCGTCACGCTCACGCTGCGCTCGTTGATCATGTAGGGCAGCCGCAGCTCGTGCGTGAGTCGTGCGGCCATGGCGAGGGAGCGCTTGAGGTCCGGGGCGTCGTCGGTGAGGATCGCGAACTCGTCGCCACCAAGGCGGGCGACCAGGTCGTTCGAGCGGACCGACGTGGAGATCCGCTCCGTGACGGCCTGAAGCAACGCGTCGCCCGCGGCGTGGCCGAGTGTGTCGTTCACGACCTTGAAGTCGTCGAGGTCCACGAACAGGACGGCGGTGACCGTCTGCTCCGGGTTGGGCAGGTCGGCGACGACCCGCTCGAGACTCATCTGGAACATCCGCCGGTTGGCGGCACCCGTCAGGGAATCCCGCTCCGCAAGGTCCTGCACGTCGCGCAGCAACACGGCGTTACGCAGGTTGAGTGCGGCGATCGCGCAGGCCTGTCCAAGGACGGCCGTCACGCGTCGATCGACACCGCGGATCTTCCCTGACGGGTGCTCCACGACGATCGCCCCGATGGCCCGGCCGTCCGCGATCATCGGTGCGACGAGGAGGTTCCTCGCACCGGGAAGGACGTCGGCCAGGACCGGGTCGAGCGCGGGCTCGAGTTGACGTATGGCGAGGATCTCGCGACGCTCCCAGGCACGCGCCACGATCGCGTCGGGACGCGCCGTCACCGTCGGCACGTCATCGCTGCCGATGGCGGCGAGGATGATCATGTCGTCATCGGCTGCGCCGAGGACGACGCCACGGGTGAACCCGAACCGCTCGGCAAGTCCTTCGAGAAGCGTGGCGGACTGGCGGATCGGATCGGTCATGTCATCGAGCCTGGCGCCGATGTCCACGATGGTCTGCAGGTCGGCCCGGCGATGGCGGAGCTCGCGTTCATTCATCGCGGAGAAGACGGAGGTCGCCAGCGCGAACAACAGGAATGACATCACGTTGAGCAGCGGCATCCGCTCGAACTCGATCGCGGCGCCGGCGACCACATCGACGGCGGGGACCAGGAGCGCAGCCTGGGCATAGAGCACCACCAGGAGCAGCAGCGAGTCCCACAGGGCAAGCTTCAGGCCGGTGCGGTAGGAAGCAAGCAACGAGACGGCGACAAGGTGCAGGTACACGAGGAAGCGAAGCGGGCTCTGGGTGCCGCCGGTCACGTACATCGCCCAGGCAAGGAATAGACCGTCGATCAGGATCATCACCGTGATCAGGGGCAGCCCACGTCGCTTGGACGTGCGGCGGGCCCACTCGTTGACCGCCGCGACGGCAATGTACGCGCCGCTCACCGCGACGAGCTCGGAGAGGCCGATACCCAGGATCTCTGGCCGGATGACGGCCCATCCGACAACGATGGCAGCCATCGCGAAGCGAAGAAACAGCAGCGCCGTCATGCGGTCGCTGAGCGCCGCGTACTCGAGGCGGTCGGCGGGGTGCATCAGAGTTCAGCCTCGTCGACAAAGAGGACGGTGGTCTCGTCGTCGGTGAGTGGCGCCCGGCGAAGCTTCGGATCGCGCTCATCCATCCGGCCCTGGATGATCAGAAAGCCAAGGACCGCAAGCATCAGCGCGAGGGGGAACCCGAAGGTCTGAGCGACGGCACTGGCGGCCTCCGGCTTGACGGCGGTCTGGACGCTCTTGACGACTCCGGTGACGACCGCGCCGACGAAGGCCTGCGGCTCGAATGGGGCGGGTGTGCCGCCGGCCTGACTCGACGTCGATCCGTTGCCGGGCGGGGTCGTCGTCCCGCCGCCGCTCGGAGCGCCACCCGATTCGGGTGATGGCGTAGGCGGGGGCGTCGGAGTGTTGACGGGGGTGGTGGGTGTCGGCGTCGGTGTCGGCGCGGCGGTCGGCGTAGGGGTTGGCGCCGGGCTGGGCTCGGGGGACGGCTCCGGTGACGGGGTCGGGCCTGGTGTCGGAGGAGGCGTAGGCGTCGGGTCGGGTGTGGGCGTCGGCGTCGGGCTTGGCGTAGGCGACGGCGTCGGGCTGGGCGTGGGCGACGGCGTCGGGGTCGGGGTCGGGCTGGGCGTCGGGGTCGGGCTGGGCGTGGGCGACGGCGTCGGACTTGGCGTAGGGCTGGGCGTGGGCGACGGCGTGGGGGTGGGAGTCGGGCTCGGCGGGGGAGTCGGCGTGGGGGGGGGAGTCGGGCTCGGCGTCGGGTCGGGCGTGGGCGTGGGCGTCGGGGTCGGCGTGGGATCGGGTGTCGGCGTCGGCGTCGGGTCGGGCGTGGGCGTGGGCGTCGGGGTCGGCGTGGGGCCGGGACCACCGGCGGTGTGATCCACGACATCGACGCGGTCGTCCAGTTCGGGCGCGTCGACCAGCTCCGAACATTGTGTGACCGGGCCGGCGATGAGCGCACAGAGGGTG
>CAZFXH010000378.1:0-7542 GCA_964522905.1 uncultured Anaerolineaceae bacterium | reverse complement strand
CTGGGCGCGCCGCTCGAGCGCTGGGACCTGCGTGGCGATCTCGCGACGGCGGCGACCGGGGCCGCCCAGCTGCACGAGCGCATGGCCACCGGCGCGCTGTTCGGCGGCGGGACGCTGGCAATCGTGACGAACCCGGGGGCGCTCGTCCGCCGAAACGACACGCGCGACCGCGTCATCGAGGCGATCTCCATGCTGGCTGCGGGCAACGCGCTGGCGTTCGTGGAGGCGGCGAAGTCCGGCGCGAAGGGCCCAGGCTCGAAGCGGCTGGTCGACGCCGTCAAAGCGGCCGGCGGCGCGGTGCGCCAGGCGATGGCGCCACGCCCGACGGGGCTCGGTGCCTGGATCGAGACCGAAGCGCGCGATCGCGACATGCCGCTGGCGCCCGGGGCGGCCCGCGCGCTCGCGGACCGGCTTGGCAGCCGCGTGACCCAGGGCGACGTCGAGCGTCGCTACCTGAGCCGCATCGCCTCAGGCGAGCTCGACAAGCTGGCGTTGCGCCACGCCATCGACGGCGGCCCGGTCACGCCCGGGGACGTGGAGGCGCTCGTCGCCGAGTCGACGCCTGGCTCCGTATGGGCCCTGACCGACGCCGTCGGGGAGCGGCGGCTTGACGCCGCGTTGCTGGCGCTGGATCGGCTGATCGACACGACCCCCGAGCCGGTCCTGCTGGCCGTCCTGCATCGCCGGGTGGTCGAGCTGCTGGAGCTGGGCGATCGGCTGGCGGCTGGGACCGCGCTGCCCGCGGCGGCGCGGGAGATGGGCGTCACGAGCGAGTACCGGGCCAAGACCCTGGCCGGTCAGGCCCGGAACTGGTCGACCGCCGAGCTCGTTCGTGCGCTCGAGGGCCTGGTCGAGCTCGATGCGATGGTCAAGGGTGCGCCGAGCTCCGAGACGGATACCGCCCAGCGCCGGCTGGCATTCACGATGTGGGTCGGAGACCACGCCGCGCGAAACGGCAACGGGGAGCGGCGCGCCGGCCCCGGCTGACCCCGGGACCGGACACCGCGTTCAGACCGTCAGTCGGCGGACGACCAGGCCTGTTCCTGGAGGACGAGGTCGCTCTCGATGGCGAAGACGCAGCGGCCCTCGCCAAGGTCGAGGAGCTCGATCAGCTCGGGATCGATGTAGAGCTGCGAGCAGTCCTCGCAGAGTCCGCCGGGGATGCCGAAGCACAGCCGTTCCGTCCGGTCGGGCAGCCGGAAGGTCGTGTCGAACCGGGTCGTGATGAGCCGGTGATCACAGGCGGGACAACGATCGCGAAGAGCGGACATGCCCCGATGCTGTCATGCGCTCCGGGACCCCATCATGACCCGACGGTACTGCACCTATTGGTACGGGGGGATGGGGTGTGCGCTGGTGCCGCTACTGCACCCGCAGGATGGTGCGTGCCTCGGACCAGTGCTTTTCGAGGCCGTAGTAGTCCCGCTCCGGCGGCGTGAAGATGTGGACGATGACCGACCCGAAGTCGATGAGCACCCAATGGGATGCGGCCGTGCCCTCGCGCCCGATCGGCTTGACCTTGTCGTCCCGCAGCGACGAGATGATCCCGTCGGCGATGGCCTCGAGCTGCCGTTCCGAGCCTCCGGAGCAGATCACGAAGTAGTCCGCCAGCGTCGTCAAGGGGGCCAGCTCGAGCAGCACGATGTCGGCGGCCTTCTTGTCCTCGGCCAGCTCGACGATGCGGCGGGCGAGGTCCAGGGCGGCGCGGTCGCCGCTCGTGGCGGCGGGCGTATCGCGCTGCGGCAGGCCATCGGGGCTCGGCGCGCGGGGCTCCGCGGCCACGGGGCCGGAAAGCGCGGGGTCGGTCACGATCGATCCATCCTCCGAGGTTCGGTGTACAAGTCATGGTCGCCGAGATATGCCGCGACCGCATCCGGGACGAGGTAGCGCAGCGAACGCCCGACCGCGGCGCGGGCCCGGATCTCGGAGGCCGACAGGCGCATCCGCGGCCCATCGAGCACGATGACGCGGGCGTCCGCGCCCGGCACGAGACGGGCGATCGCCTCGGGCCCGACGTCCGGGAACCCGTCGCGCGGCGCCACGACCAGCGTCGCCAGCTCGAGCACGCGCGCAGGCTCGTGCCAGGTCGCGAGGCCGGCGACGGCCTCAACGGACAGGATGAGTGCGAGGCTGCCGGATGCACCGGCTTCGATCTGCTCGGCCCGCAAGGCCTCGAGCGTGTCGGCCGTGTAGGACGGCCCGTCGCGGTCGACTTCGATCGTGCTCACGTCGAATGCCGGGTTGCCCGCGATCGCGGCCCGGACCATGGCGAGGCGGTCGGCGGCCTCACTCACCCGCTGGTCGGGCTTGTGCGGCGGCTGCCGGTTGGGCACGAAGAGCACGCGCTCCAGCCCGAGCGCATCGCGAGCGGCCTCGGCGACCGCGAGGTGGGCGATGTGGACCGGGTCGAAAGTCCCGCCGAACACGCCGAGCGCCGAAGCCGTCACCCGTCCTCCCACGGCTGCGGCTCCCACTCGAGCTCGGCGCCACCGATCCGCACGAGGTCGCCCGCGGCAACCCCGGCTCGTCGCAGCTCCGTGTCGATGCCCAGGCGCGCCAGGGCACGCTGGAACCGCTCCGCCGACTCCTCGACGTCGAAGTTCGTCTGGGCCGCAGTCCGCTCGATGCGCTTGCCGCGGACCCGGAAGGCGCCGTCGGCCTCGCGCTCGATCGCGAACCCGTCGCCCATGGCGTCGATCCGGTGGACGACCACGCCGGCCGGCTCGGGTGGCTCCGCCAGCTCTGCCGCGGTCGGGAGCAGCTCGGCGACGCGGGCACGGAGCGCGTCGAGCCCCTCCCCCGTCGACGCGGCGATGGCGATGGCCTCGAGCCCCTCGGCTTCGCGCGCCGCGCGGAACGCCGGCCAGGCCTCGCGCGCCGCGGCGAGATCGATCTTGTTGAAGGCGACGAGGAACGGCTTCTCGAGCAGCGCCGGGTCGTGCAACCGCAGCTCATCGCGGATGACCTCGTGGTCCCACGCCGGATCCCGGGACGCGCCGTCGACGAGGTGGACAAGGATCCGGGTTCGCTCGACGTGCCGCAGGAATGCGTGACCGAGACCCGCCCCGCTGCTGGCTCCCTCGATCAGCCCCGGCACGTCGGCGATCGTGGGACGCCGCTCGTCCTCGTCGCCGAGGTCCATGACGCCGAGATTCGGCTCGAGCGTCGTGAACGGGTAGTCGGCGATCTTGGGCGTCGCGGCGGTGAGGGCCGCGAGGAGCGTGGACTTGCCGGCATTCGGCAACCCGACGAGCCCGATGTCCGCGATGAGGCGCAACTCGAGGCGCAGCCAGTGCTCCTCACCGGGCTCCCCCTTCTGGGCATGCTTGGGGGCCTGGTGGGTGGGCGTCTTGAAATGCGTGTTGCCGAGGCCGCCGCGACCGCCGCGCGCGACGGTCGTCTCCTGCCCCGTGGCGACCAGGTCGGCGATGAGCGCGTCGCTCTCGTCGTTCACGATGGCCGTACCGGGCGGGACCTCGAGGAGGAGATCCTCGCCGGCCTTGCCGTGGCGGCGAGCCTTCGTGCCGCGCCCGCCCGGCTTGGCCTTGAAATGGTGGCGGTACTGGAAGTCCCGCAGCGTCGTCAGCCCGGGATCGACCCGCACGAGGATCGAGCCTCCGCGGCCACCGTCTCCGCCGTCCGGCCCGCCGCGCGGGACGTGAGCCTCCTGGCGGAAGGTCGCGGCCCCGTCACCGCCGTCGCCGGCTCGGACCCAGATCTTCACGCGGTCGAGGAACATCGCGGTCATTGTCCCACGCACCCACGGTGCGGCCGACCCGTGGATCGGCGACCCGGTGCGGCGGGAGGATCTAGAGGTAGGCCAGCGGGTTGACCCGCGTGCCGCCACTCCAGATGGGGCCTCTCCAGACCTCGAAGTGCAGGTGCGAGCCGGTGGCGAACCCGGTCGCGCCCATGCGCCCGACGCGCTGGCCCTTCGACACGTGCTGGCCGCGGCCGACCGACACGCTCGACATGTGGTTGTAGGTCGTGTACAGCCCGCTGCCGTGCGAGATCCAGACCTGGTACCCACCGCCGTTGCTCTTCCAGCCGGCGAAGGTCACGGTGCCCGATGCGGCGGCGATGATCCGGTCGCCCGTGCTGCCGTCGATGTCGATCGCGTAGTGCCCGTAGTGGTAGTACTGGCTGATGCGGCCGCCCGGTGCGGGCCAGGCGAAGTTGCCGCCGGAGTAGGTCTTGGGCGCTCGCACGGGTGCGCGCGTACCACCGCTCCCGGCAGACGGCCGCGATGTCGCCTTCGGCGCCGCCTTCGGCTTGGGGGTCTTGATGGGAGCGCCCCTGGCGTCCGGAAGGACGAGGACCTGACCGATGACGAGGTTGGGGTCCTCGATCTTGTTCGTCGAGAGGATCTCGGTCTCGGTGATCTTGTAGCGGCGTGCGAGTGAGGCGAGCGTGTCGGTCGACTTGACCTCGACGACGAGCCCGGTGACCGGCGGGATCCTGAGCTCCTGGCCACGCACGAGGGCGTCCTTGGCCTTGAGCTTGTTCGCCCACCACAGGGTCATCGTCGAAACGTCGAACTTGGCCGCGATACCCGCAAGCGTGTCGCCATTCCTGACCTTGTACGTGCGGATGAGGGCGCTGCCGTCCGGGACGGAGGTGTCGACCGCGACGGGCTTGAGCAGGGTGCCGTCATCGAGGAAGGGCCCTGCCACGGTCGACGGGTTCGTGACGGCCTGGAAGGCTACGGCGGCGTCCTTGACGTGCTCGAGTCGCGGTGGGATCTCGACGACGTACGCGGCAGGAGCGGCGGCCGCATCTGTGGTCTCGTCCACCGGTTCCTCGTCGGCGTAGGACGAGACGACGCGGCCGTACTCGGTTCCGTCGTCGCCGACCGGACCGCCGATGCCGAGGCGAGGCGCCGGACCGTCACCGGTCGGACCACCGGTGTCGCCGCCGGCGCGACCGGGGGAGACGCTCAGGAATGACGCGCCCAGCACGATCCCGGCGACCGCGACGGCCACGGTGCGCTCATGACCGAGTCGGCGCAAGGCCTTTCGGAGCTGCCCGGGACGCGGGAACGCCAGGGCCGGCAGCGCGATGGTGCGCCGGCGTCGCTGGGATCGAAGGAGGAGATGGGTCGATGCCATCGAGTCGCGGGTCGGGTGACTGACCCGGATGCGAGAGGGAGTGCGAACCACTCGCCTGGACTCTTGGCTCGAGGGCCGGCGCACGCGTCCGATGACGCGCTGCACGCCGACCGAAGCGTTCAGCAATACGGTCTCCTGACGATTTGGACGGACCCGAGGCGCTGGGGGGCGCGTGGGGGTGGGGCTCGTGAGTGGGCCCATCCGGGGTCGCGGTCTAGAGCTGGGGGTCTCTCTGCGCGGCCGCGCCCGCATCACAACGGGCTTACGACATCGTGCGGAACCGTAGCACGCTGATCACGAAGGGCGCAAACCCCCCGAAGGTCATGCGTCGAGGTTCTTCGTCAGCGAGGCGAGGAAGTCGGCGTTCGACTGGGTCTTCGAGAGGCGGTTGAGGAGGATCTCGATGCCCTCGTTGGTCCCGACCGCGGACAGCATCCGGCGCATCGTCCAGACCATCTTGAGCGTGCCTTCCTCGAGCAGCAGCTCCTCGCGGCGGGTGCCGGAGCGCTGGACGTCGATGGACGGGAAGATGCGCTTCTCAGCCAGCTTCCGGTCCAGGATGAGCTCCGAGTTACCGGTGCCCTTGAACTCCTCGTAGATGACGTCGTCCATGCGTGAGCCCGTGTCGACCAGGCACGTGCCGATGATCGTGAGGGATCCGCCTTCCTCGATGTTCCTGGCCGCTCCGAAGAAGCGCTTGGGCGGGTAGAGGGCGATCGGGTCGATGCCACCCGAGAGCGTCCGGCCTGACGGCGGCAGGGCCAGGTTGTAGGCGCGGGCAAGCCGGGTGATCGAGTCGAGCAGGATCACGACGTCGCGCCCGGTCTCGACCTGGCGCTTGGCGATCTCGAGCGCCATCTCGGCGACGTGCGTGTGGTTCTCGGTCGGCTCGTCGAACGTCGAGGAGATGACCTCGCCCTTGACGCTGCGGCGCATGTCGGTTACCTCCTCGGGGCGCTCGCCGATGAGCGCGACCATGAGGAGGATCTCCGGGTAGTTGGCGCTGACGCCGTTGGCGATCTGCTTGAGGAGCATCGTCTTGCCGGCCTTGGGCGGGCTGACGATCAGGGCGCGCTGGCCCTTGCCGATCGGGTTGACCAGGTTGATCAGGCGCTGGCTGAGGTTCTTGGAATCCGTCTCGAGGTTGATGAGGACGTCGGGGTGGACGGGCGTCAGGTCACCGAAGACCGGGCGGCGTCGCGCGGTGTCCGTATCGACCCCGTTGACCGCGTCGACCCGGAGCATGCCCCAGTACTTCTCGGCCTCGCGCGGGGCGCGGACAGCACCGGAGATGCGGTCGCCGATGCGCAGGCCGAAGCGGCGCACCTGGCTCGAGCTGACGTACACGTCCTCCGGGCTGGGCAGGAGGCCATGGCGGCGCATGAACCCGAAGCCCTCGTCGACGATGTCGAGGATGCCGGTCGCGTAGGCGTGGCCGGCGCGCTCCGTCTGGCGCTGCAGGATGCGATCGACGAGCTCGTCCTTGCGATCGGCAGTGCCCGTTTCGAGCTCGAGGTCGCGTCCGACCGCACGGAGCTCGGTCACGCTCATCTCGCGGAGATCGCTGACCTCGAGATCGTTCCGCTCCTTGGCGGCTTCGAGCTCCTGCTGCTCCTCATATTCCGTGACGGGCGCGCGTCCGCCGCCGGCAAAGGGAGCACGTCGGCGGGGTCGTCGGTTTCGGGAGCGGTCGCGCTGGTCGGGGCCGGGTCCGGGCATCTGTACAGGGTCACCATGTATGGGTGAGGGGCGGGACGGATGCACTCTTCCTGGGGAGAGGCTCCGGGTCGCCTTGGGAACCGAGCGGGTGCGCGCAGGCGTGGCCGCAGCGCAGATACCGTCGGGGTAGACCCGAGCATAGACCGCTGCGGGTGCGCCGTCAACGGTACTCACCCCGACCTGTGAATGGCCAGCGACTGTGTCCTCCTGGACTGCGTGGGTCGGCGGCCGGTCCGCGGCGGTCGCGTCATCATTGGGACATGGACCGCCTGCGCGATCGCGTGATCCTCATCACGGGCTCCACCGGCATCGCCGCCGCGGCCGCGGAACGCTGCGTCGCCGAAGGGGCCAATGTCTTCATCACGTCGCGCACTGCCGACCACGCCCGCGACCTCGCGGAGCGCCTGGGTGCCGCGTGGGCACAGGCCGAGCTGACCGAGGAGGCCGCGGTGGGCGCCGCCGTGGCCGCGGCGGTGGAACGATACGGCCGGATCGACGGTCTGTTCTCGGTCGCCGGCGGCAGCGGCCGGGGCTTTGGTGACGGCCCGATCCACACGCTGACGAGCGACGCCTGGGAGGCCACGGCCGCACTCAACCTGCGGACCCAGGTGCTGGTTTGTGCCGCGGTGGTCCGCCAGATGCTGGAGCAGAGCCCCAACAGCTCGGGGACGCGCGGCTCCATCCTGCTGCTCGGCAGCGTCACGACCTCGGATCC
>CAZFXH010000377.1:0-1648 GCA_964522905.1 uncultured Anaerolineaceae bacterium | reverse complement strand
GCGTCTCACCGCCGTTCGCGGAGCTGCTCGCCTTCGCGATCGAGGCCGCGCGCGGGACCGAGGGACGCTTCGACCCCACGGTGCTCGACGCCGTGATCGCGGCCGGGTACGACCGCGACTTCGACGAGCTGCTCGCGGGAGCCCGAGCGGCGGTCCGCCCGCCTCGTCCGTGCGGTCGGTTCGACGAGATCGAGCTCGAGGGGCATCGGGTGCGACTTCCCGCCGGCGTGGGGCTCGACTTCGGCGGCGTAGCGAAGGGCTGGTGCGTCGACCGGGCCGCGGGGGCCGTCGTGGACGCCGGGCTGCCGTGGGCGCTCGTGAACGCCGGCGGTGACCTCCGGATCGCCGGCGAGGTCCCGCAGGCGATCCCCGTCGCGATCGAGGACCCCGAGGGCGCGACACTCGAAGCCGGCCGGGTCCAACTTCACGTCGGCGCCCTCGCGACATCCTCGACGACGCGCCGTGCGTGGGGAGACGGCCTGCACCACCTGATCGATCCCGCGACCGGCGCACCCGCGTCGGGAGACGTGCTCCAGGCGACCGTCTGGGCGCCGACCTGCGCCGAGGCCGAGGTCGCGGCGAAGGACGCGCTGCTGCGCGGACCATGTTCGCTGGAGCGCCGCTCCGGCGTGCTCGTCCTTCGGGACGGCCGGATCCTCACGAACCTCGCCGACGGCGACGAGGCCGCCGCATGATGACGTGGAACGTCCTGCGGGCGGCCGGGATCGGCGCCTACGTGATGCTGTTCCTGTCGGTCGCGTGGGGGCTCGCCGCAACGACCTCCCCGTTCGGGAAGCGGATCTCCAAAGCGTCAGCCACCACCGCCCACCAGTTCATGGCCACCTGCGGGATGGTCCTCATGGCCGTCCACGTCGGCGGGCTCCTGGTCGATCGCTACATGGAGTTCTCGATCGTGGACGTCGCCGTGCCGATGGCGAGCGAGCATCGGCCGCTGTCCGTGGCGCTCGGCATCGTCGCGATGTACGCGACGGTGTTCGTCGTCGTCACCTCATGGATGCGCAAGCGCATCGGGACCACTTGGTGGCGACGAACCCACATGCTCGCCGTCCCGACGTTCGTGCTGTCCATGCTGCACGGTCTCTTCGCCGGCACCGACACCGTCCGGGCCGCCATGTGGTGGACCTACGTCGTCACCGGGCTCATCGTGCTCTTCCTCCTGGTGGTGCGGGGCCTCACGGCCGGCTACCGCCCACAGCGAGCGGCGCCGCCTGTGCGCGCGGGCGCCTCCCCAGCGTCCCATCGACTAGGCGTCGCAGTCCAGCCGTTCCTTCGATCGCATCCCGTTCGCGATGTTCGGCATCCGCACCCACAACGGTCCGCGCAGGGATGAGACCGAGGGCTCTGCGAGCTTGGCTGACACCCTCGAACATGCGGATGGGCCGGGCCCGATTGGCCCGGCCCATCCGGTACGGCTTGCTCACGAGCACTTCGGCCTGCTACGAGGCGTTCGTCCGGTAGACCAACCGGAGCACGTGAGCTCGGTGAACTGGTTGGATTCTGCCGGTCTCCCGGCGAGACGGACGGGGTCCTCGACCCCGCCCGGAGGGACGGCTCAGCAGCCAGTCACCTCGAGGGTCTCCTGCCGTTCATGCAGTTGGACCACCTCCTCTCTCTCGTGCCGGCCATG
>CAZFXH010000376.1:0-10987 GCA_964522905.1 uncultured Anaerolineaceae bacterium | reverse complement strand
GCCGGTCGATCGCGCTACAGAAGCTCGCCGGCCACGTGACCGCTCTGGCTGTCGCCATGGCGATCTTCGCGGTCATCACCTGGGTCACCGGGGTCGCATTCGCGGCGCTGCCGGGCGACGACATCGCGTTCAGCGCGGCCGCGGGGCAGGCACTCCTCTACGGGTTGTTGATGCTGGCGGCGGGATCGATCTCGTTCGCGCTGGCGCCGTTCGTCGGTCGGACGCGGGCACTCGCCTTCGGGCTGATCGCGCTGTTCGGCGGCTACCTCATCAACTCGTACGCGTCGTTGTCGCCTGTGATCGATGCCCTGACGCCGCTGTCGTGGTACGCCTGGACAGCGGGTCACCGGCCACTCGCGGGGGTGACCGATTGGCCTTCGGTCGGGTTGCTGGCGGTGGTGACTGCCGCGTTCCTGACCATCGGCGTCGTCGCCTTCCAGCGGCGGGACATCGGGGACTCGGCGGCGCTGCGCTGGCTGCGCCTCCCTTCGCTCCCGGCCGGCGTCGGTCGCCCGTTCACGCGGCAGCTGGCCGATCGTGCCAGCATCGCCGTCGCCTGGGGGGTCGGCGTCGGGCTGTACGCGATCCTGATCATCGCGTCCGCGGATGCCTTCTCCAAGATGATCACGTCCATCCCGCAGATCGCGGCGATCATCAAGTCGATCTATCCGGACGTCGACCTTAGCCAGCCCTCGGGTCTGTTGCAGCTCACGTTCTTCGCCTTCGGCTCGTTCATCCTGGGCCTGGCGGGTGCGAGTTTCCTCGCCGGCTGGTCGAGCGACGAGGGCCGGCGCCGGCTCGACCTCGTCCTGGCGGCACCGATCTCACGCGTGCGCTGGGCCATCGAGAGCGGTTTGGGCGTGCTTGCTGCCATCGCGGTCATGACGCTCGTCCTCGCGGCCTTCGTCGGGCTCGGGGTGGCGTCGCAGGGCGGCGAGCCGCTCGAGCCCGTCCTCGGCGTCGGGGTGCTCGGCCTCGCGACCGCGGCATTCGCCGGGATCGGGTTCGCGGTGGGCGGTGTCGTGCGGGCGTCGCTCGCGGCGCCGGTTACCGCGGGCCTCGTCATCGCCACGTTCCTGCTCGATACGTTGGGAGAGGCGCTGAACCTGCCGGACCCGGTGCTCGACCTGTCGCTGTTCCGCCACCTTGGACAACCGATGGCCGGCGCCTTCGATCCCCTCGGGATCCTGACGGCAGCGGCGCTCACAGTCGGCGGCCTGGCCGTCGGGGCGTGGGGTCTGCAGCGGAGGGACCTCGACAGGTAACGTCCGGGCGTGGACCCGTTCGTCATCGCCCTGGTCGCCGTCAGCGCCCTCCTGCACGTCGCCTGGAACGTCCGGCTCAAGACGGCCGGCGAGCCGCTGCGCGCGGCGACCGTGGGGATGTTGGCGGCGACGGTCGGGATCGTGCCGGCGGGGATCGCGGCGTGGTGGCTGACCGGCCGACCGGCACTCCCCGTGGAGGGGGTCGCGCTCGGGCTGCTGTCGGGGGTCATCGAGGCCGGGTACTTCATCCTGCTGTCGGCCGCGTACCGGCGTGGCGACCTGTCGGTCGTGTACCCGATCGCGCGGGGGACAGCGCCGCTGTTGGCCGTGGCGATCGGCGTCGGGCTGTTCGGGGAGCGGCTCGGCGTGCCCGGGTCGATCGGCGTGGTCCTGCTGCTCGCCGGGTTCATGGCCCTGCAGCAGCCGTGGCGGGCGCTTCGGCGGTCGGACCCGGGCACGGGCCCTCGCGGCGTCGCAGGACCCCGGCTCGATCCCGCGGTCGCCTTCGCGCTGGCCACGGGCGTGACGATCGCGACCTACACCGCCATCGACCGCCTTGGGACGCGATTGATCCATCCGCTTCCCTACGCCGCGATCCTGTGGGTCACGACATCGGTCACGCTCGTGCTCTGGGTGCGCTTCGTTGCCGGCGGTCAGGTGTTCGCCGGCGGCCGGAACGAGATCCGCAGCTCGGCGATCGGCGGCTGGCTGACGCTCGTGGCCTACGTGCTCGTGCTCTGGGCGCTCAGTGTCGCGCCGCTGTCCGGGGTGGCGCCGCTTCGCGAATCCGCGACGGTCTTCGCGGCCGCGTGGGGTTCGGTGCGGCTGGGCGAAGCCGTCAGCCGACGGGAGACCTGGCGTCGCGTGGGCGCATCAGCGCTCATCGTCGGCGGGGCGATCTTGCTGGCGATCCCCGGCCGATAGCGGCGGCCGCGAACCAGCCTCCTCTGCCGCCTCCCGCTCGGCCTTGGGCGAGGTCCTGCCTAGGCCGACCCGGCCGGAGGCACCACTCGCTCGCGGAACAGCCGACGCTGCCCCCAGGGGCTGTTCACCAGCGCCACGCCGGCGATGATCAACGCGGTCCCCACGATGAGCGTGAGGTCGACCCGCTCCTGCAGCACCAGGAAGCCGAGGACGATGCCGTAGACCGGCAACAGGTACGCGACGAGCGCCGTGCGCGTCGCACCCCATGAGCCGAGAAGCCGGAAGTACAGCACGTAGGCCATACCGGATCCGAACACTCCGAGCCAGATGACCGAGAACCAGTCACCGACGTCCGGACCCGCGTTCTCCCACGGTCGCTCCAGGACAAGCGCGATCACCGACACGATGACCAGCGCGAAGGTGACCTGGAAGACCGCCGGAACGAGCGATGGCAGACCGCGGACGTTCCGGCGGCTGTAGACGTTGCCGAGGGCGTACGAGAGCGATGACCCCAGCAGGGCGATACTGCCCGGGAGATCGCCGGTGGCGCTTACGAGACCGGGCGAAACCAGCAACACGACGCCGATGAACCCGACCGCGAGACCGACGACGCCATTGAGCCGGATGGGCTCTTCAGGGAGGAACATCGGTGCGATGACGATCACCATCAACGGGACGGTGGCATTCAGGATCGCGGCGAGCGCGCTGTCCACGGACTGCTCGGCCCACGTGATCAGCGCGAAGGGGATCGTGATGTTGACCACGGCCATGACGATCAGGTGCCCGTAGATCCGTCGCTCGCGCGGCAGGCTCGTGCCGTTCATGCGGAAGGCGACCCACAGGAACGCCGCGCCGATCAGGAGGCGCAGGGCGATCAGCGTGAACGTGCCGAAGCCGTCGACGGCGATCTTGATGAACAGATACGACGACCCCCACATGAAGCCGAGCGCGAGGAAGAGGACCCACTCGACGGGGGTAGCGCGAGTCATCCGCGCATCATATGACCCTTGGCCTACCCCGATATGTCAAGTTTCCGGCGTGATCCGGGACCCACCATGAACGACGTGCCTCCGGGGCATGTTCTGGCCGCTCGCATGAGCCACACGCGCCGACGACCATGCGGAACCTGCCCGTAGAGCGCCGAACGTGCCCGTCGAGCGCGTAACGTCGCTGGAAACCACCCCTCGGGCCTCGACGGAGGCTCCCGCTGCCCGGGAGCGGCCATAACGTGCCGTGGAAGCTCGTTGAGCCTTGTGTGGGCCCGCGCCAGGGCGCTTCTGACCCTGTGCGGCCGCGGTTGAGCACCCGCGACGGCACCCGCGACGCCATCGCCGAGAGTCGACTCCCGCGCCTCACCGCCAACGCGTCAGGATCGCCTCGCGGTCGAACAGGCGGACGCCGACCCGCAGCCCGGCCAGGGACACAAGGAGGATGACGACGGCCATCAACACGTACCCCACGGGCCCCACGAGCAGCGTGCCCGTGGCCTGGACCAGCACGAGCCCGATGATCGGCACGATGATCACGCCGCCGATCTGCTGCGCGACGCGTGGGTCGTTGACCCTGGCGCTGACGATCACCCCGGCGACGACCGACGAGAGCCCGACGGCTGGTCCGAGCAGGAACACCCCGGCCAGCCACGACCCGTCGGTCACGACGCCCAGCAACGCCGGGCCGTAGACGAGGGACGCGAGCGCCACGAACACCACGTATGTGACCCAGCCCGCCAGGACGCCCGGCACGAGTGCCGCGATCGCCTTGCCGGCCAGCAGTTCGACGGTCCGGATCGGGGCGGCGAGCACGGGCTCCAACGAGCGTGCCTGCTTCTCGCCGATGATCGAAAACGTCGCGATCGACAGCGGGATGTACGCGGGCATCAGCAGGAAGAACACGAGGAACTGCTGCACCGCGAAGGCGCCGGCCAGCTCGCCCGGCGTGAAGGAGGCCCACTCCGGTTTCTGATCGAGGATCTGCGTGACCAGCTCGGCCGGTAGCGCCCGGTCGCCGACGGCGCCGGCCAGGATGATCGGGGCGACCGTCAGCAGGACGGGAGGCACGAGGATGGTCGAGAGGAGTAACCGGCTCCGGACGATCTCCATCCACTCCCGCCGCAGGATCGTCCAGACGATCGAGGCGCGCATCAAGCGTCCGGCTCGATGCCGTCGCCGCCCGGCTCGATGCCGTCGGCGCCCGGCCGGACGCCCATGACGTCGAAGTAGATCTGCTCCAGCGAGGTGCGCTCGATGGCGACCTCGACGACGTCGGCCCCCGAGTTCACGAGCGCCCGCACGGCCGCCGGTGCGACCGACTCGGGGTCGGCCGCGGCGATCCGAAGCACGCCGTCGGTCGCCTCGACCGTGGAGACGCCACCGACCGCATGGAGCGTCGCCACCGCGGCGGGGGAGGGGCTCCCCACGAGCCGGATCTTCAGGCTCCGCGTCCCGAGCGACCCGCGCAGGGCGGCCGGCGAATCGACCCGCACGAGCCCGGCACGAACGAACGCGATCCGGTCGCACAGCCGGTCGGCCTCGTCGAGATTATGGGTGGCGAGCACGATCGTCCGGCCCGCCCGCCGCAGCGTCTCGATGGCCTCGCGGACGATGAAGGCGGCCTCCGGGTCGAGGGCCGCGGTCGGCTCGTCCAGGAACACGACCGCCGGATCATGGAGCAGCGCCCGAGCGATGGCGAGCTTCTGCTTCATGCCCTTGCTGAACGTGCCGGTCACCTCTCGCCGGCGTTCCCACAGGCCGAACAGGCGCAGGTAGCGCTCGATGCCCTTCGTGCGCTGCGCGGCGTCGAGGCCGTAGAGACGACCGAAGAAATCGAGATTGGTCTGGGCCGACAGCTTGTCGTACAGGCCCGGCGTCTCGGTCAGGATCCCGACCCGTGCTCGAACGTCGTCGGGCTGGGTGACGACATCGAAGCCGTCGACCGCTGCGCTGCCCTCGGTCGGTCGGATCAGGGCCGTGAGCAGCCGTACGGTCGTCGTCTTGCCGGCGCCGTTGGGGCCGAGGAGCCCCAGGACCTCACCGCGGCGGACCTCGAGCTCGATCCCGCGGACCGCCCAGCGATCCCCGAACCGCCGGCCGAGGCCGTCGGCGCGAAGGGCGACCGGGCTCTCGGCTGGCGAGGAGGTCATGACCGGAGTCTGCGGTGTTTCGAGCGTCAGCGTTCACGCAGCGGTTGCCTCCCGACATTGGCCTACCCGCGTATGCCAACGCGCGCTACTATCGGCCTCGTGATCGCCGTGCGCCTGCTCGTCCTCGCATTGGGCGTCGCGCTCGGGGTCTTCTACCCGTTCATCGCCGTGGTCCTCAGGGGATTCGGTTTCAGCGCCGGAGAGATCGGCGTGATCGCCTCGATCGGCGCCATCGGCTTCACGATCGCCGTACCCGCCTGGGGCCATCTCGCCGACGTTCGGCTGGGACGGCCGCGGACCTTGCAGGTCTGCGCGATCGGCGCCGGGCTCGCCGTCGTCGCGTTGCTCCTGCCCTGGCCGGCGCTGGTCGTCGCCATCCTGTTCGCGGTCTTCTGGATCTTCGAGTCATCGTGGCAGCCCCTCGCGGACGCCGTCACGGTCAATGCGCTGCACGGACGCGACTACGGGCGCATCCGGGTGCTGACGAGCCTGTCCTTCGCCATCGGCACGATCGTCGCGGGCTTCATCTACAACGTGACCGGCTACGCCGCGGCGTTCGTGCTCTTTGGGCTCGCCGCGCTGTCCATGGCCGTGATCGCCGCGTGGCTCCCCGACGTCGAGCGCGCCGATCTCGCCGCGCATGCGCGGCGTGCGAGCGCCACCGCGACCGGCGCCGCGCGAGCCTCGTGGTCCGGTTCGGCCGGCGTCGCGCTGCGGGTGGCACCCCGTCTCGCGCTCGTCCTGGTGGCGGCCACGATGCTGTTCGTCGGGGTCATCGGCGGGTTCACGTTCCTGCCCCTGCGACTCCAGGCCATCGGTGGCTCGCCGTCGGACATCGCCCTGTCTTCGGGCCTCGCGGCCGCCGCGGAGATCCCGACGATGCTGGTGGCTGCGGCCGCGTCGCGGGTCATCGGGCTGCGCGGCATGTTCGTCGGCAGCGCCGTCCTCTACGGCGCGTGCCTGGCCACCTGGACAGTATTGGACGTCCCGATCGCGATCATCGCGACCCGGGCGTTGAGCGGCATCGCCTTCGCGGGGGTCATCGTCGCCGTCGTGCTGACCATCGCGGCCCTGTTGCCTGCCGATCTGCAGGCGACCGGGCAGTCGTTGTTCCAGACGTCCGCGTTCGGTGTCGCCGCCATCATGTCGAACGTGATCGGCGGGATCCTGTACGACTCGCTCGGACACGTGGCGGTCTTCGGGCTGGGAGCTGTCATGGCCCTGGCCGCGGCGGCCCTCGGCTGGTTCGTGGTCCCGGGCCGGCGTCAGCCGGCGCCCGGTCGGTCCTCAGCCCAGCCATACGGCGGCATCTCCGGGTAGGCGGTCGCCCTCCCCGTCGAGCGGCACGCTCGCGAGCACGACATGCCGGTCACCGAGTGCCATTGGCACGTCGTCCGAGGTCAGGTTCACGACCACCTCGAGGTCATCTCCCCGGCGAAACCGCAGCACGCCCGAGGGTGCGTCCAACCAGGTCATCTCCTGGGCGCGGAACGCCGGGTGGTCGCGTCGCAGGCGGAGCGCCGAGCGGTACAGCTCCAGCATGGACCCGGGATCGCCCGACTGGGCCGCGACGCTGAGCTCGCCCCACGAGGCTGGTTGCGGCAGCCACGGCTCGGAGCCGGGCGGCCCGAAGCCGAGCGGCGCCCGACCATCGGACCAGGGCAGGGGAACACGACACCCATCGCGGCCTCGGATCCTGTGGCCGGAACGGAACCAGGCGGGGTCCTGGAGCAGCTCGTCGGGCAGGTCCTCGACTTCTTCGAGCCCGAGCTCCTCGCCCTGGTAGAGGTAGACGGAACCCGGCAGGGCCAGCATCAGGAGCACTGCGGCGCGGGCACGCCGACGGCCCAGGGCGAGATCGGTCGGGCCCGACACGGGCAGCGTCGTGCCGGCGGGCCCGAGCGGCAGGATGACCTCCGGCGCGGTCGCCGCCGCGCGCCCGAGCCGCGTGACGTGCCGCGTCTGGTCGTGGTTGGACAGGACCCAGGTGGCCGGCGCGCCGACGGGTTCGAGCGCGCGCAGCCCGTCGTCGATCGCCTCGCGCAGCCGGCTGGGCTCCCACCCGGCCTTCAGAAACCGGAAGTCGAATGCGGTGTGCAGCTCGTCGGGCCGCACGAACCGGGCAAGTCGCTCCGGGTGTGACACGAATACCTCGGCCACGAACGGCCGCTCGCCGTATTCGTCGGCCACAGCCCGCCAACGCCGATAGATATCGTGGACCCCGTCCCTGTCCCAGTGCGGATGCGGTCGCGCATCGCCGGCTCGCGGCATGCGGAGGCGCGGCCCGAGATCGGGGAAGGCGGGATCCTTGACCAGCCCGTGCGCGACGTCGATGCGGAATCCGTCGGCGCCGCGCTCATACCAGAACCGCAGGATGGACTCGAACTCCGTACGGACCTCCGGATGACTCCAGTCGAGGTCTGGTTGCTCGGGGGCGAACAGGTGGAGGTACCACTGGCCGGGTCGTCCATCCGGTTCCACGACGCGTGTCCAGGCCGGCCCACCGAAGACGCTCTCCCAGTCTGTCGGTGGCTCGCTGCCGTCCGGGCCACGTCCCTCGCGGAAGAGGTAGCGCAGGCGCTCGGGGCTGCCCCGACCCGCGGCGAGGGCGGCCACGAACCAGCGGTGCCGGTCCGAGGTGTGGTTGGGGACGATGTCGAGCAGCACCCGGATGCCCATCTCGTGTGCCTCGGCGATCAGCGCTTCGGCGTCGGCCAGCGTGCCGAACAGCGGGTCGATGTCGCGATAGTCGGCCACGTCGTAGCCGCCGTCCGCCATGGGGGACGGGAACCACGGATTGATCCACACGGCGTCCACGCGCAGGTCGCGCAGGTACGGCAGCCGCGAGCGGATGCCGGCGATATCGCCGATCCCGTCGCCGTCGCCGTCGGCGAAGCTGCGGATGTAGAGCTGGTACACGACGGCGTCGCGCCACCATGCCCGCGGCTGAGGTTCGAGGGCAGGGCTCACAAGTGCTCCAGGGTCGGTCGGGTCAGGCGTCAAGGATGACCCCCCGAGCGGTGGATGAGCTGCGTCGCCCGCTCGCGCCGAGGAGGGTACCCATGAGGAGGGCGACGGTCGCGCCGGCGACGAGCGGGATGATCAGCGCCGCCCCCAGGCCGATGGCATCGGCCGCGAGACCGACCAAGGTCGGCGCGACCACGAATCCCAGCCGGGCGAGCCAGGCGACGACCGCCACGCCCTGTCCGGCCAGCACCCCGGGCACCGTCCCTGCCGCCGAGATCATGACCGGGAAGAGGGGCGACGTCCCGAGCCCGACCAGCCCGAACCCTGCCGCCGCCAGGGGCACGGCGGCCCAGGAGCCAGCGAGCACGACGAGCATCAACCCGCCGGTGGCCACCACGGCGCCGCTCCGCGCCACGGTCGTGTCGCCCCACCGATCGATCCAGCGGTCGTTGGTCAGGCGCCCGACCGTCATCCCCGCCGTGTACAGGACGACCGCCACCGCCGCGACCCCGACGCTCGCGCCCAGGACATCGGTCAGGTAGATCGTGCTCCAGGTCGACGCGGCGTCCTCGAGCATCACCCCGAGGATCCCGACCAGGGCGAAGGGCGCGAGGAGCCCAAGCAGGCGTGCCGTGCGACGCGCCGACCCGCCGACCGACGCACGCGCGACGAACCCGCCCGAGGCGCCGGGTTCGCCGGCCTGGGCGGCGCCGCCGGCCTCGGCGGCGTCCACGTCGCCTCCGCGGAGCAGAAATGGCATCGTGGCCACGGTCGCGCCCGCAAGGATCAGCCCGACGGCGGCCAGGTGGAGGGCGAGCGGTACTTCGAGTGCCGCCGCGATCGCCCCGGCGCCCGCGCCCAGGAGCGTGCCCGCGCTCCACCAGCCATGGAAGCCGTGCAGGATCGAGCGGCCGTAGCTCCGCTGCACGGCCATGCCGTGCGCGTTCATCGCGGCGTCCATCACGGCGTCGAGCATCCCGAGGACGAGGAAGGCGGCAGCCAGCGAGGTCCAGGCCGGCGCCAGGCCCACCGACCCGAGCAGCAGACCGAAGGCGACACCCGTCCCGACGGTCACCCTCCGGCTGGAATACCGGACGATCAGCATCCCGGCCGCCGCCCCCGCCAGCACGCCGCCGAGCGGCATTGCCGCGATCGCCGTGCCCAGCGCCGCGTTCGTGAGCTCGAGCTGGGCCTTGATCGCGGGCAGACGCGGCAGGACGTTGGCGATGAGCGCGCCGTTGACCAGGAACAGGGCGCTGACCGCGACCCGAGCCCGGCGGGCGTCGCGCCCGTCGAGGATCGACACAGCGAGCAAGGGTACACGGGCGACCCGCTAGCATGGCCCGCACACGAACGGAGGCGGCATGCGACTGTGGGGCGGGCGGTTCAGCGAGGAGAACGACGAGCGCGTCGCGGACTTCACGCGCTCGATCGAGCTCGATCGTGAGCTCGCCGCCGACGACATCGCGGGGTCGATCGCGCATGTCCGCGGGCTGGCGCGCGCGGGATTGCTGACCGAGGACGAGCTCGATGAGCTCGTCGCGGGCTTGAACGGACTCGCGGAGGCGGTCGCGGCCGGGTCGATCGAATGGCTGCCCGAGCTCGAGGACGTCCACCTGAACCTCGAGTCCGCCCTGGCCGACCGGATCGGCGCCGTTGCCGGCAAGCTGCACACCGGGCGCTCGCGCAACGACCAGGTCGCCACCGACCTTCGGCTCTGGCTGCGGCGGGCGATCGACCGGCTGGACCGGGCGCTGCTCCACTTCGAGCGGGCGCTCGTCGGGCTGGCCGAGCGCGAGGGTACCGCCGTCCTGCCCGGGGCCACGCACACCCAGCCGGCGCAGCCCGTGCTGTTCGCCCATCACCTGCTGGCCTACGTCGAGATGGCCGAGCGCGATCGAGGCCGGCTCGCCGACGCCCGGCGGCGAGTCAACGTGTCGCCGCTCGGGTCCGGCGCGCTGGCCGGGGCGGGCTACCCGCTCGACCGCGAGGCGACGGCGACGGAGCTCGGGTTCGACGGGGTGACAGCGAACTCGCTCGACGCCGTCGGCGATCGCGACTTCGTGGTCGAGGCCATATCGGCCATCGCGCTCGGGATGGTCCACCTCAGCCGCCTTGCCGAGGAGATCACGTGGTGGTCGAACCCGCGGTTCGGGTTCGTCCGGGCGAGCGATGCGTTCTCGACGGGATCGTCGATCATGCCGAACAAGCAGAACCCGGATCCGGCCGAGCTGGTCCGCGGCCGGGCGGCCCGCGTCATCGGCTCGCTCACGGGCGTGCTGACGCTCCTCAAGGGCCTCCCGCTCGGCTACCAGCGCGACCTCCAGGAGGACAAGGCGCCCCTGTTCGATGCGGTCGCGGTGTTCGAGGCGAGCCTGGGCGTGCTGGCGGGGATGCTCGATACCCTGACCGTGGATCGCGACCGCATGCGCGCGGCAGCCGACGAGGGATACACGACCGCCACGGCCGTCGCCGACGCGCTGGTCCGCCGCGGTATCCCGTTCCGCGTCGCCCACCACGGGGTGGGCTCGATCGTGGCGCAGGCCGAGGAGGCCGGCGTGCGATTGCACGAGGTGCCCGACTCGATGATCGGGCTCGCGCTGGGGGCGAGTGGCGACGAGGGAGCCAAGAGTCTCGCCGCGGAGGAGGAAATCGGCGATTCCCTGCGCGCGGCCGCGTCCGTGGACGGGGC
>CAZFXH010000375.1:0-11998 GCA_964522905.1 uncultured Anaerolineaceae bacterium | reverse complement strand
GCCTGGCTCGGTGGCGCTGTGGAGGCAGGAGCGGACGGAGGCGCCGTCGGCGTGGCGCTGGCGCACGCTGAGGCGACGATCGAGAGGGCGGCGATGGTCGCCAGCAACGCACGGGAGGACATCGATTGGAGTATCGCATCGAGGTTGAACGTGGCGGTCACAAGGGCACGCCCGCGCCATCCACGCAGCGTGCGAGGCTGTTCGCGTGAGCGTCGACACTCCGGCGTGGGTTCGCGACGCGGCGTTCTACCAGATCTTCCCGGACCGGTTCGCCGCGAGCGAACGCGTGCGCAAGCCCGGTGCAGTCGAGCCGTGGGACACGCAGCCCACCACGCACGGGTTCAAGGGCGGCGACCTGCTCGGGATCGTCGAGCGCCTGGACTACCTCCAGGACCTCGGTGTGAACGCGATCTACATGACCCCGATCTTCCAGTCGGCCTCGAACCACCGCTACCACACGTACGACTACTTCAAGGTCGACCCGCTCCTGGGCGGCGACGCGGCACTGCGCCAACTCCTCGATCGAGCCCACGAGCGCGGCATGCGGGTCGTCCTCGATGGCGTGTTCAATCACACTGGCCGCGGCTTCTGGCCGTTCCACCACATCCTGGAGGCAGGCGCCGCGTCGCCGTATCGCGACTGGTTCCACCTCGATCCGGACGTGCTGGCGGGCCACCGGCTGTTGACGCCGTACCCGCCGCTCGATGCGCCGACCGGATTCTCCCTCGGCTACAAGGCGTGGTGGGGGCTCCCCGCGTTGCCGAAGATCAACACCGACCACCCCGACGCCCGTGAGTACCTGCTGTCGGTCGCCGAGTACTGGCTGCGCTTCGGGATCGATGGCTGGCGCCTGGATGTCCCAACCGAGATCGACGACCCGTCGTTCTGGGCCGAGTTCCGCCGACGCTGCCGGGCGATCCGCCCCGATGCGTATCTCGTCGGGGAGATCTGGGAGGTCGCGCCGGACTGGGTCGGCGACGATGGCTTCGATGCCCTCATGGACTACCCGCTGGGCGAGGCGATCCTGGGGTTCGTCGGCGGTCCCAGCCTGGACATGGGCGTTGTTCACGCCCATCACGAATACCGCCGTCACCTGCGGCCGCTCGACGGTCCCGGATTCGCGAGCCGGCTCGACGTGCTGTTGGGGGCCTACGACCCGGATGTCGTGGCGGTCCAGCTGAACCTCATCGGGTCGCACGACGCCCCGCGGGCGCTGGCGGTCCTTGGCGGGGATGCCGCGGCGCTGCGGATGGCGACGCTGCTCCAGTGCACCCTGCCCGGCGCGCCCTCGATCTACTACGGCGACGAGATCGGCCTGACCGGCGGGAATGATCCGGCCAATCGGGCCTCTTTTCCGTGGGACCCGGATCGCTGGGACACCTCGCTCCACTCGTACGCCCGGTCACTCCTGCGCCTGCGCGCGACCGAGCCGGTGTTGCGGCACGGCACGACGATCGCCCTCCATGCCGCCGGGGCCGCCTTCACCTTCGAGCGACGGCTGGATGCAACTCGGCTCGTCATCGCGGTGAACGCCGGCGTGGACGCGACCGTCGTCGAGGTCGCGCTCGAGAGCGTGAACCACGGCCGACTCGAGCTCGTGGACCTTGACGGTACCGACGCCGGCTCTTCGACCGAGCGCGACCCGGCCGAGGTATCGGCCGGAGCGGCGCGGTTCGTCGTTCCGCCGCGCTCCGGGCAGGTCCGCCGTTTCACGGGCTGACGCGGTCCGGCGACTCGGCCCATCAGCCTATACTCGCCTCTCGTGGCAGACCTACCGATCGACCTCGAGCCCGGCCTCGCCGAACGACTCAGCCGGGCCCTGGACGTCGAGGGCAAGCTCCCGCGGGCCCTCGACAGCCTCGGCCCGCTCCGGGACCGGGACGTGGTCCTCGTCGATGGCGCCGGTGGGATCCGCGCTCGACAGCTCACCGACCTTGGGGCCCGCGTCACGCTCGTCGAAGCGAACGGACCGGCGCGCTTTGACGCGCCACACGGCTCTGCCGACGTAGTCGTCGCTTTTTGGTCTGCGTTCCGGGAGGGTGCGCTCGATCAGGTCGAGCAGGCTCGACGGCTGCTGTGGCCCGGCGGCCGGTTGCTCGTGGTGCACGACTATGGACGCGATGACGTCGCGGTGCTGCGCGGCGAACTGCCCGAGCACAGCACGTGGAGCCGGCGCGACGGGCCCTTCCTGAGCCAGGGTTTCAAGGTCCGCGTCGTGCACTGCTGGTGGACCTTCGAGACCCATGAGGCCGCGCGCGAGTTCCTCGCTGCGGCATTCGGACCGGCAGGCGATGATCTGGCTGGCCGCCTGACCCGGCCACGTGTTTCCTACAACCTCGCGATCTACCACCGCACGTTCGGGGAGGCCAACGCATGACCGATCGGTCGAATCCGTCCGCGAGGCGACGCCCGGACCGTTCTGGGCGCGCCGGGTCCACATCCCCAGGCACGGCCGGAACACGACGGATCTCGCCCGGCCTCATCTTCCTGGTCGTCGCCATCGTCGGCTCGATCGCCTACATGGCCTATACCGTCACCGTCCGCGATACCTCGCAGATCCCGCTGCTCGCATCGGGAGCGGTGGTGCTCGCCGTCGTATTCGGAGCGCTCGCTGCGTATTGCCTGCGCTCGATCTGGCGGGCCGGCACCGACGGGGGCGGTGGCCGGGTCTTGCTGGTGGCCCTGGTCGGCGGCGGTGCAGCCATCGCTGCGGCCGGCTTCGCGGCAGGGGCCATCATCCTGTTCCAGGTGGCGAGCGGCTAGTCCCACGCGCACCTGGACGCGTCCCGTCCCGCCCGCCCGGAGGGGCCATCGGAGGACCCTCTGCTAGACTCGGGCCGCCCGGCGCGCCAGCGTGCCCCCATCGTCTAGAGGCCTAGGACGCCACCCTTTCAAGGTGGAGATCAGGGGTTCGAATCCCCTTGGGGGTACCACCTCCGCTCGCCGTCCCGGCGACCGGCTCCGCTGCTACCATCCGCTCGATGGAGATCATGGGCGTCCGGATCCGGACGATCATCAGCGACAACGACGCCAAGCGCTGCGACGGCTGCGAGCAGACCATCGAGGGCACGCCCTGGCGAGTGAACTTGCTTGACATCGTCTCTGCCGAGACGCCGGTGTCGTGGGCAGCGCGGCCGGCGATCAATCCCGGCCCGTTCCAGTTCCATGGCGACGCCGCCTGCGTCCGGCGCTGGATGGCCGCTCGCGGCTTCCTGTTCTGCCGCCGTGGCGAGGTCCGCGAGATCATGCGCCCCGTCCCGATCCCGGGCACGGACGATGCGGAAGACGGAGCCGCCGGGGCCGGGACATTGGGCCTGTGCGATGGCATCCACCGTGACGATCACGAGTTCGTGCCCGCCTGAATCTCGGGTTTGACACCCGACGTCGGGCGGCCCTATCCTCCGCTCGCCCGGGCGAATATCTGGTACCCAGATTTACCCAGGTTTCGCCATGTCGACGGGCCGCTCAGCCGCCTCCCCCCACGGCTGGGCCGCTCGTCGGCGCCAATCCGTCGCCCGAGGTTCCCGTGCCCGACACCACCGCCACGGCTACCCGAGACGGTCGCTGGTTGTCGCTAGGCCCGGCGAGCCGCCTGCTCGGCATCGATCCCGACACCCTTCGCCGGTGGGCGGACGAAGGTCGGGTCGAGGCGTGGACGACGCCCGGCGGACATCGCCGCTTCGATCGTGGCGCGCTCGAACGGATGGCCACGGACCGCCGGCGCGGCATCGGCCGGCCGCTCGCAAGCATGGGCGCGTCGCCCGAGCGCCTGAACCGGGTCTATCGCCGGCATTACGCCGCCGACGCGGTCGCCAGCCCGCGCGCTTCGTCGCCGCGCGATGATCTCGAACGGGAGGCGTACCGCCAGGACGGCCGGCGGCTCATCGCCGCCCTCATCGATTTCCTCGACAGCGATGCCGACGACGCGCCGACGCGCGAGCTTCTGGAGGACGAGGCGCGCGCGATCGTGGACGATCAGGCCGCCCGACTGGCCGGGGCAGGGGCGAGCCTGACCGAGGCGGTCTCGAGCTTTGTCGCGGGCCGCCAGCCGTTCCTGGCGGAGCTGTCCGGGCTCGGTCGAAGTCGCTCACTGGACCCGACGCGCCTGGCGGCGCTCTACGGCGACGCCTCCGCGATCCTCGATCGGCTGCTCCTACGCTTCATCGCGACCCATCAGCGACCCGACCAGACCGGGCGGGAGTCGGACTGACGCGTGGACGCCAGGATCATCCTCCCCGCGGTCACCTCGCTCTTCGCGCTTGTCTTCAGTGCGGCGCTGTTCGATCAATGGCGCGTGCGACGGGGCAGCTTCCAGCTCATCTGGGGCTTCGGCATGCTGTTCTACGGCATCGCGGCGGGCGCGGAGGCGCTAGCCGGGCTGGGTGGGTGGAACGAAGCGCTGTACCGGACGTGGTATCTCACCGGTGCCGTCTGGACGGCGGGCTGGCTCGGTCTCGGGACGGCGTTCCTGCTGGGCCGGACGCGATTCGGATACAGCTTCGCGCTGTGCCTGCTGCTGGCGGGCGTGTTCACGCTGCTGACCCAACGACGGTTCGACTACCCGGGTGCCGGCACGGCGCCGATCCTCTACCTCATCGCCGCTGTCATCCTGGCCCTCGCCGTCGCGGTCGAGACCTATTTCCAGAACGAGCGCTGGCCGATCCTGGCGGCCGGGGCCGTGATCGGGGCGACGGTGCTCTCCGCTGTCCTGATGCTGACCGTGACGCTCGCCCCGCCGGGCTACGCGCTCGACCCACGGACCGCGATGCCCATCGGTGACCTGTTTCCGGGAACCCTTCGGCTGCTGACACCGTTCATGAACATCACCGGTGCCCTGGCGCTGGTCCTGGGCGCGATCTTCAGCACGTACGTCTTCATGCCCAAGAAACGGGTGCTGCCTTACTCGCTCGATCCGAATCAGCCCGGCGATGAGTTCTTGTTCAACCTGCTCATCGCTCCGGTCGCGATCCTCGTGAACTTCGTCGCGTCCCTGCCCGGCGCGCTGCGGGCGCTCGCGACCGGCCGCATCCACAGCCGCGTCCCGGCCACCATCCTCATCGCCATCGGCGGGTTCATCCCGGGCGTCACGGACTCACTCAACAGGTTCGGCTCGACCGAGCTCTTCCAGCTCGGAAAGTTCCTGGGCGTGCTTTTCCTGTTCGCCGGGTTCCTGGTCTCGATCGAGGTGTTCCGCGAGATCCGCATCCCGTTCACGGACATCCAGCTCGGCGGAACCCGCCGGGAACGGCGCGGGACGACGCCGACCGATGCCGCCGACGCCACGCGTGGTCACCAGGTGGGCCGGGCCCACCCTCGCTGAGCCATGCGCTCGGGCGCTCGGGCGGCTCCGGCGCTCGGGCGGGCTGCGGCCCTACCATGACCGGGTGTCCAGCCCTACCGCTAGGCCGTCGGCGCGCGTCTCGCCGGTCGTGACCTCGACCGCTCACCCGCCCCTGATAGGGTTCGGCATCGTCCTGGGCGCGGCGGCGCTCTTCGGCACCCTCGGGCCACTGGCGCGCTTTGCCTACGACGCCGGGATGGAGCCCGCCGGCTTCGTCGCCTGGCGCGCGTTGATCGGTCTTGTTGGCATGGCCGCGTATGTGTCCTGGCGGGTGCGGCGCGGCAAGACACGGCTGATCCACCTGGGCGACCTGCGTGCGCGGACCCGGACCTTGCTGCTGCTCGCGGCGGTCGTGGGCTTCACGCTCAACCTGTGCATGTTCATCGCCTTCGATCGAATCACCGTCGCGCTGGCGTTGCTCGGCTTCTACACCTACCCGGCGATGGTCGCGGTCGCGAACGTCCTCCTGGGCCGGGAGCGGCTCGATGGGACACGCGGGCTGGCGCTCGGGCTGGCGATCTTCGGCATGATCGCGGTCGTGGCGTCGCAACTCGATCCGGCGGGCGCGATCCGCCTGGACGCGATCGGCATCGGGCTGGCGCTCGGAGCGGCCGTCAGCCAGACCGTGTTCGTGGTGATCAGCCGCGACGGCTATTCGGAGGTCCCGACGGAGCAGGCGATGGCCGTCGTCCTGCTGGTCACCGTCATCGGGTCCGTGGCCCTTGCGCTCGTCACGGGCGCCCTGCCGTCGCTCGCGTATCCGCTGACGGCGCCGGACGTCCTGCCGCTGCTCGTGTTCACGGGCATCTTCGCGGCGGCCATCCCATCGCTCGGATTCCTGACCGGGATCCGCGCGATCGGCGGGACCCGAGCCGGGATCCTCATGCTCTTTGAGCCGGTCGTCGGCGTGGCGCTCGCTGCCTGGCTGCTCGGGGAGGCCCTGGTGCCGGTCCAGCTGGTGGGCGCCGCCGCCATCCTCGCGGCCGCCCTCGTCCTCCAGCGCTCGGCGAGCGGCCCCGACACGGACCGCCCGACGATCGTCCCCGGCGGACCGTAGGCAGCCGGGACCGCGATGGCGCCTCGATCCACGCCGATCCGCGTGCTGCTGGTCGACGACCACGCGATGGTCCGCCGTGGCATGCGGGATTTCCTCTCGCTCCACGATGACCTCGAGATCGTCGGTGAGGCAGCCGACGGCGCGGCGGCGATCGAACGGGCGGCCACGCTCCGCCCCGACGTCGTCGTCATGGACCTGCTGATGCCCGGGGTCGATGGCATCGACGCGACGGCCCGCATCAAGACCGCCAACCCGGATATCGAGATCGTCGCCATCACGAGCTTCGTGGAGGAGGCTCGCATCGTCGCGGCCCTGGAGGCCGGCGCATCCGGGTTCCTGCTCAAGGACGCGGAGGCGGACGAGCTGGCGGCGGCGATCCGAGCAGCCGCGGCGGGCGAGGTCCATCTCGACCCGGCGGTCGCCGGGATCGTCGCGCGAAGGATGCGCAGCCGGCCGGGCGGCGGCCCTGGTGCAGGCGGCGGCGCGGACCCGCTCAGCAGCCTGACCGCCCGGGAGCGTGACGTGCTCGGAGCGGTCGCGCGGGGCCTCTCGAACAAGGCGATCGCGGACGAGCTCGGCATCACCGAGCGGACCGCGCGCACGCACGTGTCGAACATCCTGGCCAAGCTCGGTCTCGCGAGCCGCACGCAGGCGGCGCTACTTGCGGTCCAGCACGGCCTCGACCACGCCCCGTGAAGCCTGCCGCATACGACATCGACGGGCCCGCCGACGGCCCACCGATCGTCTTCGTCCACGGCACTCGATTGAGCCGCACGATGTGGCGGGCCCAGATGGACGACCTGCGCGACGCGTATCGCGTCATCGCCCTCGACCTGCCCGGGCACGGCCGCCTGGCCGATCGCCAGTTCACCGTCGCGAACGCGGCGGAGGAACTCGCGCACACCATCGAGGAGGCGGCCGGCGGCCATGCGGTCGTCGTCGGCCTGTCGCTCGGCGGGTACGTGGCGATGGACCTGGCGGCGCGCCGGCCGGAACTCGTCTGTGGCCTGGTCCTGTCCGGCGCGACGACCGAGCCAGTCGGCGTGGCCGCCACACCGTATCTCGCTCTCGCCTGGGTCATGGATCGCTTCGACGGGCCCGCGCTCGATGCGCTCAATGCGTGGTTCTTCCGGACCCGCTTCCGCCCGGAGATCGCCGACCCGATCATCGCCGGCGGCTTCTGGTCCGCCGGTGGCGCCCAGGCCCTGCGGGCCATCGTCGGGGAACGCTTCGCCCCGCGGCTCGCCCGATACCCTGGCCCGACGCTCCTCATCAACGGCCACTGGGACCTGCTCTTTCGCCTGAGCGCGGGGACCTTCGCGCGCGCGGCCCAGGACGCTCGTCGGGTGCGTCTGGGGGGCGCCACCCACCTCGCGAACCTGGACCGTCCGGGAGCGTTCAGCCTGGCCGTCCGTCGCTTCGCCGAGGGTCTCCGGTGCGCCGACGAGGACTCCGCGACCCCGCTCTCGACCGGGGCGAACGGGGTCCGGTGCTAGACTTGGCCGACTCACCCCGCGTCCCCTGACACCCTACCGACCGAGGTTCGATGCGCGTCCGCAAAGCCGTTTTCCCTGCCGCCGGCTGGGGCACCCGCTTCCTGCCCGCGACCAAAGCGCAGCCCAAGGAGATGCTGCCGCTGGTCGACAAGCCGATCATCCAGTACGGCGTCGAGGAGGCCGTGGCCGCGGGGATCGAGCAGATCATCATCGTCACCTCGACCCACAAGGGCGCGATCGAGGACCACTTCGACCTCAACTACGAGCTCGAGCATTTGCTCGAGGAGAAGGGTGAGATCGAGAAGCTCCGCCAGGTGCGTGCGATCAGCGATCTGGCTCAGCTGGCCTACGTGCGCCAGAAGGAACAGCTCGGCCTCGGTCACGCCGTGCTCATGGCGAAGGACCTGATCGGTCACGAGCCGTTCGCGGTCATCCTGCCGGACGACGTGTGCATCGGGGAGCGGCCCGTCATCGGCCAGCTCATCCACGCCTATCACCAGACGCACGGCTCGGTCGTGGCGGTCATGGAAGTCCCACCCGAGGAGACGAGCCGCTACGGCGTCATCGCCAGCGAGCCGACCGAGGACCCGCTCGACCATGGCCGGCTCCATCGGGTCACGCAGCTCATCGAGAAGCCGGACCCCAAGGACGCGCCGTCCAACCTCGGGATCATCGGTCGCTACGTCCTGACGCCCAAGATCTTCGACAAGCTCGAGCAGACGCAGCGCGGTGCCGGTGGCGAGATCCAGCTGACCGACGCGATCCAGGCGCTCATGGAGGAGCAGCAGGTCTTCGCCTACGAGTTCGAGGGCATCCGCTATGACGCGGGGACCACGGTGGGCTGGCTGAAGGCCTCTGTCGAACTGGCCCTCCAGCGGCCCGAGCTCGCGCCCGAATTCCGGGAGTACCTGGCGGGCCTCCAGCTCTAGTCAGCCCGAACGGCGTCCCTATCCGATGGCAGACTGCCGCGGTGACGCTCGAGATCCTGGTGATCGCCGCGATCCGCATCGCTGGTTCGCTGCCGGTGTTGCGGTGGCCGTTGGCGGGGGGCCTGCTCGCCGTCCTTGTCGACCTGTCGGACCTGCTCATGCGGGACGTCCTCGACCTCGGCGGGGTCGGCGATTACCAGTCCCTCGACAAGTGGCTCGACCAGGTCTACCTGGGCGCATTCCTGGTCGTAGCCATGCGCTGGGCGGATCCCGCCCGATCGATCGCGGTGGCGCTGTTCGCGTACCGGCTTGTCGGCTTCGCCCTCTTCGAGCTCACCGGCGAGCGGATGCTGCTCCTCCTCTTCCCGAATGTCTTCGAGCTCTGGTTCCTGCTGGTCGCCGCGGCTGGCGCCGACCGCGTGGCGGGCTGGTCGAGCGCACGGATCGCGGTCGTTCTGCTCGCCCTTACGGCCGTCAAGGAACTCCAGGAATGGGCGCTCCACGGCGTCCGCATGTTCGATGGCATCAGCTCGCTGGAGTTCCTCGACCTCGTTCGCCGGGCCTTGACCGGCGGATGATCGAGCCCCGTGCGGTACCATTCCGCCCGGAGCGCGTCGCGGGACGGCGGCGCGCCGATCCATGTCGAGGGGCACGTTTGGCCGAGATCGGGACCATCTTTGGCGGCCGCTACCGTCTCGTGGAGCTGCTGGGCCAGGGTGGCATGGCGACCATCTTTCGCGCGCTCGACACGCAGCTCGGACGCGAGGTCGCGGTCAAGCTGCTGCGGCCCCAGTACCTTCGTGATCCCGACTTCTCGTCGCGCTTCCGCCAGGAGGCGCAGAACGCCGCCTCGCTGAGTCACCCCAATGTCGTCACCGTATACGACTACGGAGAGGATCCCCAGGGACCGTTCATCGTCATGGAGTACGTCGACGGCGAGGACCTTGCGACGATCCTGCGTCGAAATGGTGCCCTGCCGCCGACCCAGGCGACCCGCATCGCGGCGGGCGTCGCACGGGCGCTCGCAGCGAGTCATGCCCGGGGCATCGTCCACCGCGACGTGAAGCCAGGCAACGTGCTGATCGGGCGCGACGGACGGGTGAAGGTCGTCGACTTCGGCATCGCCAGGGCCATCGCCGAGGCGCAGATGACGATGCCTGGGACGACACTCGGGTCGGTCCATTACTTCAGCCCGGAGCAGGCCCGCGGTGAGCCCGCGACCAGCGAGTCGGACATCTTCTCCCTGGGCATCGTCCTATACGAGATGCTCACCGGAAGCCGGCCCTGGGAGGGTGACAGTGCGGCCGGCGTCGCCCTGGCTCGATTGAGCGGCCCCGTCCCAGATCCGGCGCTCGTTCGCGGGTCCATCCCTCCGGACCTGGCCGCGATCACGCGCAAGGCAATGGCCCGGCTGCCGAGCGATCGGTTCGCGTCCGCGGCCGCGATGGCCGACGCGCTCGAGTCGTCCCGAACCGCGGCCGGTGCCGGGGCGGCGGGCGCGGGGGTCGCTGCCGGTGCCGCCGCCGGCGTCGCCCGGTCGAACCCGACCGTCGTCTCCTACCCGCCCGAGGCCTATGCCGGCTCCGACGACGCGCGCGCCGCGCGGGCACGCCCCGTATCGAACCGCCCGCGACCCGGTCCGATCGAGCCCGACGACGAGCCGCCCGCGGGCACGAGCCCAGTCGTGTGGCTCGCCGGGCTGATCGCGATCGGGCTCCTGGCCGCGGTCGCATTCCTTGTCTTCCAGATCCTGTCCGGCCCGCCGTCGGCCGAGCCCACCGAGGTGGTAGTGCCGCAGTTCGTCGGCACGCTGCTGGCCGACGCGACCCGTGAGGCCGAAGGCCTGGGACTGCGCCTGGAGCCGACGAACGTACCGTCCGACCAGCCGGTCGGCACGATCCTCACGCAGGATCCCCCGGCGGAGACCGCGGTCGAGCCGGGAGCCACCGTGCTTGTGACGGTCGCCCAGGGCCTCGAGACCGTCCCGACGCCGAACCTGCGCAACAAGACGGAGGCCCAGGCGGTCCAGGAGATCGTGGCCGCCGGCCTCGTGCCCGGGACGAAGTCGACGGCGTTCGACCCCACCGTGCCCGACAGCCTCGTGGCGGCGCAGAACCCGGCGCCTGGTGTCGTCGTCGCGAAGGGATCGCCGGTCGACTACACGATCTCGCAGGGCCCGGAGCCCACGCCGAGTCCCACGCCCACGCCCACGCCGACGCCGACCCCCACCCCGACGCCGACGCCCACGCCCACGCCGACGCCCACCCCGACCCCCACTCCGACGCCGGAGGTCAGCCTGCCGCCGTCCCTGGAGCCGCCGCCGGCATAAAGGTCCGCTCCGGCTCCCGACGCCCGGTCGGACTTCCGCCCGCACCGCGCGCGGCTGCGCTCCGTCTAGCGCTCGAGGTCACCCCAGAGGCTCCAGCCCGGTTCGGGCGGCGGGCCGGGTGGCGGAACGAACGCCGGCGCGGCCGGGCTCGGCCCAGTCAGATCCACGGATGGAGCGGCCGGCTCGGGGTCGGCCACCAGTGGTTCGGATGCCAGGGGGCCGTGGACCTCGATGAACTCGTGCGGGGCCGCGTGTCCGGATGCCCGGGCTTCCACAAGGGCGGTCTTTGGAACCACCGCGGCGAGCATCACGTCGCCCCCCCCGGCCCCGGCCTCCCAGCACTCCCGGATCTCGTCGCCGGCCAGCGGTTGGCGCCGGCGGTCGAGACCGCAATATCCGAGCGAACCCGCCACGGACCGGCGGAAGTTGCGGCACGTGCCACAGGCGGTGGAGGATCGCCGGCAGACCCAGCACCTGGCCGTCTCGGCCTGGGGGGTTCCGCAATGCGGACAGCGCCACATCGGCATGGCTCGATGGTAGCTGCGAACGGGAGCCATGTCGACCCTCTGCGTGCCGAACGCCGTCCTATTTCTTGATGGTGACCGCGACCTCGTCGGTGGTTCGCCCGAACTCGTCTGTCCGGACGAGCACACCGGCCGGACCGGATCCGCGGGTCGCCCCGCTCGGGATCGTCGTCTCGAAGATCGCACGGCCGTTCGCATCGGTCGTGCTGTTCCCGGTGACCGTCGGGATGCCCGGGACGCTGAGGGTGAAGGTTACCCGCGCCCCGGCCAGCGGCTTGCCGTCCGGGTCGTCGACCGTGACCGTGAGCCGGATGAGCTGGGG
>CAZFXH010000374.1:0-12434 GCA_964522905.1 uncultured Anaerolineaceae bacterium | reverse complement strand
GGAACTGGCCCCGTCCGAGGTCATCGCCACGCTGCGGAGCCGCCACGCACGATGATCAGGCAAGTGGCTCGCATCCGCGGGATGCCTCGATGACCGTTGCCCGACCGCCGTACGCCTCGCTAGGCACGCAAATGACGGTAGGCGCGCACTGCCAAGGTGCAACCACGGGCCCCGGGCCGCGCTCGGAGCCACCCCTCAGCCCGCCCGGCGGCCGATCTCCCGGCGGCGCTTGCCGATGCGCACGTCCAGCCACTCCCCGGCGATGGGCTCCGGGACGAACGCGGGATCCGTCACCCGCGTCCCGTTGAGCGTCACGCCACCGCCGGAGATCGCCCGGCGCGCTTCGCCGCGCGAGGTGAAGACACGGGCCTCCGCCAGGAACGCCGCGGCACCCAGCGCCAGCGTGCCCGGATCGAAGGTGAACCCGCCGGTCGACTCGAACAGCGAGCGGAGCACCACGGGGTCCTCGATCGGGCTGCCCGAGAACATCGCCTCCGAATCCCGGATCGCCTCGGCAGCGGCCGCCTCGCCATGGGTCCGTGCGGTGATGTCGCGGGCGAGTGCTCGTTGCGCGGCGCGGGCATCCGGCGTCGCGAGCGTCTCGGCCTCGAGCGCACCGATCTGGTCTCGCCCGAGCTCGGTGAACCAGCGCAGGTAGGTGCCCACGTCGCGGTCGTCCGTGTTCAACCAGTACTGGTAGAACGCGTACGGCGTGGTCCGCTTGGGATCGAGCCACACCGACTCCCCGGTGTCGCTCTTCCCGAACTTCGTGCCCGACGGCGACAGCAACAGGTTGTAGGCCAAGCCATGCGCCGGATGGGCGTCCTCCCCTGCCTCGCTGGTCCGGCGGATGAGCTCGAGGCCGGCGGTGATGTTGCCCCCCTGGTCGGCGCCGCCCATCTGCAGCTCCACGCCCAGCTCCCGGTGCAGATGGGCGAAGTCGTAGGCCTGCAGCAGCATGTAGCTGAACTCCGTGAACGACAGGCCGCGTTCCAGGCGCACCTGGACGGACTCCTTCGCGAGCATGTACGGGACGGTGAAGTGCTTGCCCGTGTCGCGCAGGAAATCAATGAGCGGCAGCGACCCGAGCCAATCGAGGTTGTTGACCATCCGGGCCGCGCCGGCCCCCGGGGAGAAGTCCAGGAACCGCTCCAGTTGCGCCCGGATGGCGGCGAGGTTGGCCTCCAGCGTCTCGCGGTCGAGCAGGTTGCGTTCCGACGACCGGCCCGACGGGTCCCCGATCATGCCGGTCCCGCCACCCATGACCGCCACGGGCCGCCCGCCGTGCCGTTGCAGACGGAGCAGCCCGAAGATGGGCACAAGATGGCCGATGTGCAGCGAATCGGCCGTAGGGTCGAAGCCGATGTAGCCGCTGATCGGCTCGCCTGAGGCCAGCCGAGCCGGCAAACCTGGCGTGGTGGCGTGCAGGATCCCGCGCCACTCGAGCTCCTCGAGCAGGCCAACACTGGCGCCCGAGCCACGCTCGCCCGTCACAGGGCGGCGTCCCAAGTCGTCCCTGAGCGGTGAGACAAGTACGAACGTCCGTTCACGGACCCTATGCTATCGTGCGGACTTAGATGCAGACCACCCTCGCGCGGCGGCAGCGTCACAGACGCGCCACGGGCCGCCGGCCGACCAGGCGTGGCGGGTCCACACTCCGTCGCATCCTCATCGCCATCCCGATCATCCTCCTCCTCGTCAGCCTGCTGCTGGCCGGGGCCGGTGCGCTGTTCACGGTGGCCGCCTACAACTACTACGCGGCGGGCCTGCCCGACCCCAAGGAAGCCCTGACCGATCTCGATTTCGAGCAGCAGACGATCGTGACCGACCGTACGGGCAAGGTCGAGCTCGCACGGCTGGGCACGCTCCGCCGGGAGCTCGTCGAGTTCGAGGAGATCCCGGGCGAGATGCTGGACGCGACGACCGCGATCGAGGATAAGGATTTCTGGGTCAACGCCGGCTTCGACCCGTTCGGCATCGTCAGCGCCGGGCTCGACACCATCTCCGGCCGGCCCCGCGGCGCCTCCACGATCACCCAGCAGCTCGTCCGGAACCGACTCCTGCCGGCAGAGGCCTTCGCCGACTCCACCTACGAGCGCAAGATCCGCGAGATCATCCAGTCCATCCGCCTGACGGAGGCCTACCCCGGCGACAAGGGCAAGCAGGAGATCATCACCGCGTACCTCAACAACAACTTCTACGGCAACTCGACCTACGGGGTGAAGGCCGCCGCGAAGGGCTACTTCGGCAAGAAGCTGGAGGACCTGACCCTCGCCGAGCACGCCATCCTCGCGGCGATCCCGCAGTCCCCCACGCGGTTCGACCTCGTGCGCAACTCCGAGGAGGTCTGCCTCGACGAGGTCGACGTCGCTGCCGAGGCCGTCGAGGACCCGGATCTCACCGAATGCAAGGAGATCGGACTCGTGGTCCCCGATACGAGTGAGATCGTGCAGCGCCGCAATTACATCCTGGACCTCATGCGAACGCGCAGTCCGCTGACCGGCGCGCAGCACCGGCCGGCCGAGTACGAGCGCGCGATGCACGAGCCGGTCGTCATCACGAAGCAGATCTCCGCCACATGGCGAGCGCCTCATTTCGTGTGGCAGGTCCGCGAGGCCCTGGTCAGCATCGTGTGCCCGGACGACCCCACCGACTGCACCGAGGTCGACACCGGTGGCTACCGCGTCACGACCAGCCTCGACTGGGACATGCAGAAGATCACCGAGAAGTGGGTCTACGTGGCCGCGAGGGCGCCGCAGTCGAAGAACACCACGAAGATCCTGGACGCCAAGAAGATCCCCGGGAGGGAACGGGGTTGGATCATGAACCTGAAGGGCCGCAACCTCCACAACGCCGCGGCCGCGATCATCGACTATCGGACCGGCGAGGTGCTGTCGTATGCCGGCAGCGCGAGCTACACGTCCAAGGGCAGCAAGAAGTTCCAGCCCCAGTTCGACGTCCTGAGCGACGGCTGGCGGCAGCCCGGATCGGCGATCAAGCCGATCGACTACGCCATCGGCATCGAGGACGAGGTCTTGACGGCCAGCACGATGTTCATGGACGTCGTGACCGACTTCGGCCGGGACTACACCCCGACGCAGGCCGACAAACTCGAACGCGGACCCGTCCGCCTGCGGAGCGCCCTGCAGTTCTCCCTGAACGTGCCCGCCATCAAGGCCACGATCATGCAGGGCCTCGATCACACCTTCGAGCGGACCCAGGACTTCGGGCTGCGGTACCCGCACACGGCCAGCCCGGTCCTGTCGATGGGCATCGGCACGCTCGAGACGCATCCGATCGACATGCTCAGCGGCTACGGCACGATCGCCAACGGCGGCGTCCGGATGCCCCGCCAGTTGATCATGAAGGTGGTCGATGAGGACGGGCAGCAGATCTGGCCCCTCGACGACCAGAAGCCCGAGGGCGTCGAGGTCATCAGCCCCCAGGCGGCCCACATCATCACCGACATCCTGGCCGGGAACACCGTTCCGAAGACCAACCCGTACTGGGGAGAGTTCGCGATCTACCGCAAGGGCGTTCGCCGCCCCGCCGCATACAAGACCGGCACCACGAGCGACAACCGCGATGTGCACGCGTATGGGTACCTGGCGCCGCCCAAGGACCCGGACCGCCCCGCGCTGGCGGCTGGCGTGTGGATGGGCAACAGCAACAACGAGCCGAACAAGGGCAGCCTGTCGCTCGACTCGTCCGCGCCGCTCTGGTCGGCCCTCCTCGAGGAGGCGAGCCAGAAATACGGCATCTCCAGCTTCAAGGCGCCGGCCGGTCTCGAGACCGCGACCGTCGATGCCTTCACCGGCCTCAAGCCCGGTCCGTTCACGAAGAAGACGGTCAAGGAGCTCTTCCTCAAGGGCACCGTCCCGTCCGAGCGCGAGACGATTCGCGTGTCGCTGACCGTGGATGACGCTTCGGGCCTGTTGTGGAGGGACGGATGCGTCGGGCCCAAGGTGCAGCGCGGCTTCTTCGACCTTCAGGAAGTGGAGAGCAATTTCCCGGCCTGGCAGAAAGCCAATCGCAACTGGGCGGGCCGCGCCGCCAAAGGGCCCGGCGTGCGAGGGGGCCCGGAGGGAACCAGGACGTCGTACTTCTACAACAACGGATTCGCTCCGTATGGCCGCTCGTGGGGGGCGCCGTTCGCCCCCCGGACGAAGTGCCCGCTCGCGCCGCCGCCGGCGCCGCCGTGCGACCCGCTGGCGAGCGCCCCACCCAGCGTCCCGTGCGTGACGCCGGAGCCAACCGATCCCGGCGGCGGGGTCACGCGACCCAAGAAGACCCCGAAGCCACCCGGAGGGGACTGACGCCGACGGCGCCAGTCAGAGGCTGACGATCGTCGCTCCGTCTCCGCCTTCACCACGCTCCCCGGGCCGTGCCGACCGCACTAGTGGGTGCGTCGCGACGGCCTCGCGGACCGCGTCGCGCAACGCTCCGGTGCCCATCCCGTGGATGACGGTCACCGCGGCGAGTCCGGCCAGGCTCGCGTCGTCGAGGTAACGGGCGAGGGCGTCGAGCGCCTCCTCGACACGAGCACCACGCAGGTCCAGTGACGACGCCACGCTCCGGGCCCGGTCGAGCCGCAGCGCCGAGGCGTTCGTGGCCGCGGCACCCCCGCCGGAACCGGACGTGGCTGGGGGATGACCCAGGGCGGCCTCAAGGTCGTCCAGGTGCACGAGGACGCGCATGCCTCCGGCTTCGAGCGTGGCCCGGCCACCCTTGTCGATCGCCGCGATGCGGCCTTCCCAGCCGCCCGAACCAGTGCGCGCCCGGTCACCGACGCGCCACTGGCGCGGCTCCGAGGGCGACGGTTCGGGTTCGGCGCCAGCCTCCGCCGCCGGGAGCCGTGCGGCGATCGCCTCGGCCCGGCTGACTGCGGCGTCGAGCTTGCCGGCCGTCACGGTCTCCCGTTCGAGCGCCCGGCGCGTCTGCTCGAGCTCCGTGCGCAGGTCTTCCACGACGCGATCCGCTTCGAGGCGGGCAGCCCGGACGTGCTCGTCGCGTTCGCTTCGCGCCCGCCGGCGCTCCTCGGCGGCGATCCGCAGCGCATCCGAGGCCCGCGATTCGGCGGCGCGGGCGCGGTCGAGCGCTTCGCTCGTCTCCCCCTCCGTCGCCTTGATCGCCGCGAGCGTAGCCTCGAACGACCGCTGCGCCTCGGTCAGGCGCGACCGAGCATCGTCGACGATGGCTTCGGGCAGCCCCAGGCGCTCGGCGATCGCGAAGGCCTGGCTGCCGCCCGGCAGGCCGATCGTGAGGCGGTACGTCGGTGAGAGCGTCTCGATATCGAATTCGACGGCGGCATTGCGGGCGCCGGGCGTCGTGTGGGCGTAGGCCTTGAGCTCGGCGTAGTGGGTCGTGGCGGCCACGATGGCCCCGGCTCGGATGAAATGGTCCAGGAGCGCCTGGGCAAGCGCGGAACCCTCCGTCGGGTCCGTCCCGGCACCGAGCTCGTCGAGCAGGACGAGCGTGCCCTGCCCGGCCTCCTCCACGATCGTGGTGATCCGGCGCAGGTGGCCCGAGAAGGTCGAGAGGGACTGGGCCACGGATTGCTCATCGCCGATGTCGGCGAAGACGTCGCGCCAGACCGGCAGGCGACTCCCCGCGGCGGCCGGGATGTGCAGCCCCGATTGGTGCATCAGGCTGAGCAGCCCGAGGGTCCGCAGGGTCACGGTCTTGCCGCCCGTGTTGGGACCGGTCACGACGAGCGCGGTGTAGCCGTCGCCGATCCGGACGTCGATCGGCACGACCGTTCCGGTGAGACCCGGGTGGCGCGCCGAGAGCAGGACGACATCGGGTCGATCGGCCGTTTCGGCGCGGGTCCCGTCCATGTCGGCGGCGAGGCTCGCCTTGGCCGCCCAAAGGTCGAACCGCGCGAGGGCGTCGAGGGTCTCGCGCAGGGCCGCGGCGTTCGACGCCACGAGCGCCGACAGCTCGTCGAGGATCCGGGCGATCTCGTCGTGCTCGGCAAGTTGAGCCTCCCGCCAGGCATTCCCGAGCTCCACCGCGACAAGAGGCTCGATGAAGAGCGTCTGGCCGCTTCCCGAGGCATCGTGAACGATGCCCTTGACCCGGGCACGCGCCTCGGACTTGACGGGCACGACGTAGCGGCCGTTGCGCAGCGTCACGATCGGTTCCTGGAGCGCACTGCCGAGCTCGGCCCCGACCAGCGCATCCAGCCGGCGACGCAGACGGTCGTAGGCCACCCGGACGGCCGCTCGCAAACCCCCGAGCCTGGGCGAGGCCGTGTCGAGCATCTCCCCGACCGGGTCGAAGCTGCGCGCGAGCGTGCTCCGGATCGCGGGCAGGCCGTGCAGCTCGCGACCGAGGTCGCGCAGGAGCGCTCGCCGCTCCTCGGCGAGGGACGTGGAGAGGCGTGCGGTCGCATCGAGCGTCTCGGCGATCTCGAGGAACTGGGCGGCATCGAGGCGGCCACCGCGCGCGGCCCGTTCGATCGACGGGCCGATGTCGTGGGCCGCCCCGATCCCGATGCCGGGCCGGTCCTCGATCAGCGATCGGGCCTGGTCGGTCTCGTCGAGCTGGCGCGCCACGATCACCGGGTCCGATGCGGGCTGAAGGGCTTCCGCCAGCCGGCGCGACGGGGGGAACGAGGTGGCAGCCGCGAGGCGCTCGCGGACGAGCGGGAACTCGAGCAGGACTTGCGAGCGCTCGTCCATCAGTCGATCTTTGGAAGGGTCGCGGGCCCGCGAGTCGCGCGCCGACCCGGGGCCATCCCTGAGCCCGAAACGGAGCGATGACCGGCGATGGAGAACCGCCATGGCCGAGCCGCCCACGGTTCGCCCGCGTAGGCGACCCCGATGCGGGGGCCGAGCGCGACCTCGGCCGGCGCGACGGCGCCGGCCTCGCCGTCGGGGTCCTCTTCGAGCCGGAGCGGGCTTGACGGATCGCACAGGTCGATGCCCGTCCACGCCGTGTCGATGCCGAATGCGGCTCCGACGAGGCCCGGGCCGCTCGCGAGGCGATGGTCGGGGATCCGGTCCAGGCGCACCGTCGCGGCGACGGGCCCTGCGTCCGTCCGACCGGCCCGGCGGCGTCGATCCGAGGCCAGTCGATCGGCTCGCATGTGCTCGATGCCGAGCAGCGGTTCGACGGCGCGGATCAGCACCGCGGACGGACGGCCGGCCGGCTCCGTGACCACGTTCAGACAGTCGTACATCCCGTAGACAAGGTACACGTAGGCGAATCCTGGCGGCCCGGCCATGACCCGGTTGCGGGCCGTTGACGCGAAACGGGCGTGCGAGGCGCGGTCCTCCGGCCCCCCATAGGCCTCGACCTCGACGACGCGCCCCTCCCGCCGCCCGGTCGCGTCGTCACGGATCAGTCGCGCGCCGAGCAGCCTGGGAGCGACGTCTTCGGGCGGCCCCGCCAGCCTCGTCCGATCGAGGACGCTCAGGCCGGCGTGCTCGTGTAGTAGTAGACCTCGATGGAGTCGGGGGTGAACAGGCCGAACACCGTGAAGAAGCCCGGGATCAACGTCGACTGGAAGAAGTCGACGATCCTGGACGTCTCGAGCGCGGTCCACAGGTCGCGCAACCCGATCAGCTCCTGCGGGTCCTCGGCGATGCCCGGGACCAGGAAGAAGGAGCCCAGGATGATGACGACCGCTCCCAGGATGATCCCAGCCTCGATCAGCCCCAGGATGCCGCCGATGATCTCGTCGGCCCAGCGCGCCTTGGCGAACAGCGGCTGCGGCTTGTAGAAGCCCTGCGCCACCAGCGCGAACGCCACGACCGCGGCGACGAACACGGTTCCGAAGCCGATCATGTAGGCGTACTGCCTGGAGAACTGCCCCCAGTTGCTTCCGAGGAAGCCGCCGAGCGGCTCGTAGAGGCTGGCTGCGAGCAGGAACGAGAACATGATCGCGGCGATGCCGATCATCCGCCGGATCGCGCCCTGGGCGAACCCGAGCACGAAGAAGCCCATGAAGAACAGGACGAGCAGCAGGTCGACCGCGGTCATCCCGCCGAGGAACTCCCCGAAATCCACCGTCCCTCCTTGGAACATAAGGATTCGCCCGAACCGTCCGGTTCGGGGCGGCGCAAGGGTAGCAGTGGCTCATGACGCGTCGCAACCGGGACGAAGGTCGTGGGCGAAGGGGCTGGTCCGGTGCGGTTCGGTGGCGTCCGGATGCCGGCTCAGGTGCGGAGGTGGCCGTCCACGTCGGTCGCCAGTCCCTCGGTGACGTCGGCGACGGCCCGATCGACCTCGTCCTCGGTCAGCGTGCGATCGGCGGCGGCGAACACCAGACGGAACGCGAGACTGCGTCGGTCATCGGGGAGCGGCCGGCCGCGGTAGATGTCGAACAGCTCGACCGAGCCGAGCAACGGCCCCGCGTGCCGGCGGATGGCCGCATCGACCTCGCCCGCCGGTCGGTCCACGGCGACGACGACGGCAAGGTCGCGATCCACCACGGGATGACGCGACGGCGTGCGTCCCAGGGGCACGGCCGGCTGGCCACCGGACAGGCCGGCCACGGCGAGCTCCGCCACGATGACCCGGTCTGCCCGAAGTCCGAGCTCCTCGATCAGGGCCGGATGGAGTTCGCCCACGCGGCCGACGAGCATGTCCGCCGCCACGGCCCGGGCCGCCCGGCCTGGATGGAAGGTCGGGTCGTCGCCCAGGGGCGTGTAGACCGGCTCGGGCATCGCCAGCGACCTGGCCACCAGGTCGATGATGCCCTTGCCGTCATCGAGATCGTACGGCCGGGCTGGCCGATTCCACGCGGGGATCTCGGCCGGGCCGGTCAGGACGAACCCGAGCCGCCACCACTCGTGCGTGCCCTGCCCGTCGTCCCGGGCGCCATAGCCCTTGCCGATCTCGAAGATCGCGACGTCCGCTCGGCCCTGCCTGAGGTTCGTGGCGGTCACCTCGAGCAGGCTGCCGATGAGCCGCGGGCGCATGACCGAGTGCTGGCTCGACAGCGGGTTCGTTACCGTGACCGGCTGGCCGCCTGCGGCCCCCTCCCCGACGACGACCGGGTCGTCGACCGCCGGAAAGCGTTCGACCATGGCCGGCGAGACGAGGGCGAACGACACGGCTTCCGACAACCCCGCTCCGACGAGGGCCTCCCGCACGGCGTCGCGGACTCGCAACGGGGACGGTCGATATGGCGGCATCGGCGTATGGGGCAGGATGTCCGGGATCAGCTCGTAGCCACGGACCCTGGCGACCTCCTCGGCGACATCGGCTTCGATGACGAGGTCGCGCCGCCAGGACGGGACCGTCGCCACGAGCGTTTCGGTCTCGGAGGCGTCGACCTCGATCGGGTCGGGGCCGCCGGCCACCACGATCCGGGTGCCGGACGGTGCCGGCTCGGTCGTCACGCCCACGCGCGACAGCAGCGCTCGTTGCTCATCCGTGGGGACGTCCACGCCCAGCAGCCGGCCGATCCGCGCCGGGCGGAACGGGACGCGCGCCGGCGCTGGCTCGGTCGGGTTCGTATCGACCCCGCCCCTCGCCACGGAGCCGCCGGCCCACTCGTTGATGAGCCGAGCCGCCCGATCCGCCCCGAGCCGGGCGAGACGGTGCTCCTGGCCCTTCTCGAACCGGAGGCTCGCTTCCGACCGAAGCGCGTAGCGGAAGGCCGTGCGGCGGATGCTGACGGGGTCGAAGATGGCCGATTCCACGATCACGTCGGTCGTGGCATCGGAGACTTCGGAGGTCGCGCCGCCCATCACCCCGGCGATCCCCAGGGGCCCGGTCGGATCGGCGATGAGAAGGGTCTCCGGCTCGAGCTCGCGGTCGACATGATCGAGTGTCTCGAGGCGCTCACCCTCGTGCGCGAGGCGCACGACGATCCGCCCGTCGTGGACGGCAGCGGCGTCGAAGGTGTGGATCGGCTTGCCGAGCTCCAGCATCAGGTAATTGCTGACGTCGACGACGTTGCTGACCGGCCGCTGGCCGGCTGCGATGAGACGCATCTGGACGTGGTCCGGAGAGGGCCCCACGGTCACGCCGTTCACGAGCCGGGCCACGAAACGCGGGCACAGCGACGGCTCCTGCACTTCGACGGCCAGCCGGCCTTCGATCGGGTCACCGTCCTCCGGCGGATCGGTCTCCGGAAAGCGGACCTCCGCCCCCGTGACGGCCGCGACCTCGCGGGCGAGGCCGACCATAGACAGGGCGTCGCCTCGGTTCGGCTTGACGTCGACATCGAGCACGACGTCGCCGAACAGGTCCGCCAGCGGCGCGCCGAGCAGGGTCTCCGGCGGAAGGATGAGGATGCCATCGCCATCGGCGGTCAGCCGCAGCTCGTCCCCTGAGCACAGCATGCCGTTGCTGGTGACGCCCATCTTCTCGGTACGCTCGATCCGGCGATCGCCAGGCAACACCGCCCCTGGGAGGGCGACCGGGACGCGCTGGCCAGGCGCGATATTGGTCGCGCCGCACACGATCTCGAGCGGCTCGCCGGTCCCGAGCGTGACCGTCGCGAGCGAGAGCCGGTCGGCTCGCGGGTGTTTCTCGACGGTGAGGAGCTCGCCGACGACGACATTCTGCCAATCCGCGCCCCAGCGCTCGAGGTCCTGGACCTCCATCCCGAGCAGCGTCAGGCGTTCGGCAAGCTGCTCCGGCGTGACCTGGATGTCGACGTAGTCACGGAGCCACGACAGCGGCACCCTCATCGGAATTGTCCCAGGAAGCGCAGGTCGTTCTCCATGTACAGGCGCAGGTCGCCGACGCTGTGGCGCAGGTTGGCGATGCGCTCGACGCCCATCCCGAAGGCGAAGCCCTGGTAGCGCTCCGGATCCAGCCCGCCGTACTGGAGCACGACCGGGTGGACCATCCCGGCACCCAGGATCGTCATCCAGCCGGTCCGCGAGCAGGCCGGACAGCCGGAGCCGCCGCAGACCACGCATTCGACATCGAACGCCACGGACGGCTCGGTGAACGGGTAGTACCCGGGTCGGAAGCGCGTCCGCTTGTCCGCTCCGTACATCGCCTTGGCGAACTGGTCTAGGAGGCCCTTGAGGTCGGCCATCGTCGTGCCCTCGTCGACCATGAGACCCTCGACCTGGAAGAATTCCGATGCGTGGCTCGCGTCGATCGCCTCGTAGCGGAAGCAGCGGCCGGGCAGGAGGGCGCGGATCGGCGGTCGCTCCTCGTGCATGACCCGGATCTGGCCAGGCGACGTGTGGGTCCGCAGCAAGTGCCCCTCCACGTCGACGTAGAGCGTGTCCCACAGGTCGCGCGCCGGGTGGTCGGGCGGGATGTTGAGCATCTGGAAGTTGCGGACGTCGTCCTCGATCTCGGGGCCTTCGTAGACGACGAAGCCGAACTGCCCAAAGATCCCAGCGATCTCGGAGATCGTCTCGTTGATCGGGTGACGGCTGCCACGGCGGATCGGGCGGCCGGGCGTGGTGACGTCGACGGCTTCCGCGGTCAGGCGGGCGGTCAGCTCCGACCCGCGAAGCTCCGACCCGCGCTCGGCAAGCGCCTCCTCGATGGCTGAGCGCACAGCGTTCGCGACCGCACCGACCTGTGGGCGCTCCTCGGGCGGCAGGGCTCCGATCCCACGCAGGACCCCGGTCAGCCGGCCCTTTTTGCCCAGGACGTCGAGCTCGAGCGCCTCCAGCGCAGCGACGTCCTGGGCGGCCGCGACCGCGGCCAGCGCCTCTCCCTGGAGGGCCTCGAGGTCGCGGGTCAGGTCGGCGAGGTCCACGTCTGTCCTTGGCTGTTGGTGATGAGCCCCGGAATCATGAGCCCCCGAGCGTCGTTGACGTCGAGGGCATCCTCGGACTGATGGCTCGCGGAGCGTCGCCTCAGTCCTCGGAGGGCTGGTTCGCAGACCTTCGAGCCCGCCAGAGAAGCCTAAGCGCCCTTGGCCAGCTCGACGATGCGACCGAACGTCCCACTGTCGCGGACAGCGAGGTCGGCCAGGATCTTCCGGTCGATCTCGATCTCGGCCTTCTTCAGGCCGGCGATGAACTGCCCGTAGGTCAACCCGTTCTGGCGGGCGGCAGCGTTGATGCGAACGATCCACAGCTCGCGCATCTGGCGCTTTCGCTGCTTCCGGTCGCGGGTCGCGTACGCGAGCGCGTGCAGGAGCGCCTCGCGCGCCGGCTTGATCAGCTTCGACTTGGTGCCCTTGCGGCCCTCGGCTGCCTTGAGCAGGCGCTTGTGGCGCTTGTGGGAAGTGACGCCTCGCTTGACTCGTGCCATGGCGGTATTCGGGCTCCTACAGGTACGGCAACAGGCGGCGGACCTGCCGTGCGTGGGCGTGCGGGATCAGGGTCTTGCCGGCGTAGCGGCGCGTCCGTCGAGACGACTTGATCTCGAGGTGGTGGCCGCGCCATGCGTTGACCCGGACGAACTTGCCGGAGCCAGTCACGCCGATGCGCTTCTGGGCCGCCTTGTGGGTCTTCATCTTCGGCACGGTGGACTCACTCTCCTGTTCGAACCGGCTCCGG
>CAZFXH010000373.1:0-2805 GCA_964522905.1 uncultured Anaerolineaceae bacterium | reverse complement strand
TCCCGCTCAGCCGGCCTGCGTTCGGGCGTTCTTCTTGCGCTTGGCTTCCTTGCGCTTCCGCTTCACGGAAGGCTTCTCGTAGTGCTCGCGGCGGCGAGCCTCGGCGAGGATGCCGCTCTGCTGGATCTTCTTGTTGAAGCGGCGCAGGGCGCTTTCGAACGTCTCGTTCTCTCCCACTCGGACTTCAGCCAATCGGTGTTCACCTCCTCCGACCAGGGTCGCGTTCGTTCGTGTCCCGGCGCGCGGCCGACCGGCCGGGACCCGTGCTCGACGGAGGCCGCCAGAGCCGCCGGAGTCTACCCGAGGGTCCCGGGTGGGTCAAACGCCGTCCGCCGCCCCTCAAACGGTCGGCAGGCGCTGGCCGAGCACGAAGATCCAGTATGCGTCGAAGACTGCCACGACCGCCCAGAAGCCGATGATGAGCGTGGGGCGGCGCAGGAAACACTTCGACCAGCCGACCCCGAGGCTCATGGCACGGCCGTAGAGCACGATCGCCACGACCGCTACGACGAGGACGAACCACGCCGGGCCGACGAGCCATGCGATCAGCCCGACCGACCCCATCCGGCAGAACGTGAACGCGAGCCGCTCGTACTTCTCCGGGCGGGTGAGCGGTGGCCGGACGTACGTCCCCGGGCCGACGGGGCTGACCGCGCTCACGAGGAGACCGCCGAGCGCCGGCCGCGCACATCGTCGAGCAGCACGAGCTCGCGCGCCGGGACCATGCCCGCCGACGTCGTGCGCCGCAGGCCGCCGAACAGCTGTCTCGCGCAGAACGGGACGCGCACCGGGTTCGCCTCACCGTCGGTGGAGCCGACGTGCACGCAACACTGCTGGAGGCGTTCCACGTTCAAGGTCCACGCGTCCATGAACGACTTGACCGAGAAGCGCTTGACCCGAAGCGCGATCTCCTCCACGGCGGCCTCCCGATCGAACATCCAGCGGCCCAGGCTCTTGAGGAAGCCGCTCACGCCCAGGTCGCAGGCGTCGCAGACCCGCAGCAAGTGGTCAACCAGCTCGGGGCGCGAAACGAGCGTCGTCTCGGACATCATCCCGACCAGAGCCGTCCACATCGCGTCATCGGGGGCGATGCGATTCGAGACGAGACCCAGGTACTCCTTGAGCCGGTCCGTGCCGAGCATCTTCGGCACCGACCGCCACTCCCCGCTGTCGCCGCGCACGAAGTATGTGATCGAGGAGCAGTCGGGGTGCGAGCACGGCAGCGCGATGAAGTCGTCCGGCCCGACTCGATTCGCAGTCTGATCGCCAAGTCGATTGAGCGTGCCCGTCGTCGTGACCCGCCGCATCGGATCGATCGGGTTGGCGCGGCCGGAGCCGAAGACCGGCTGGAAGGCGGCACCCGCGATGTAGTCGGTGTCGAGCGCGTAGTCGGCGATCGCCCCGACTTCCTGGTCGTTGACGCCATCGGCGACGGCGACCGCCAGCGTCGTGAAGACGCGTTCCGCGGCGAGACGGCGGAGCGCATCGGTCTTGACGTCGCGCAGGTCCTCGCCCCGGTGGTAGAGGTGCGAGTCGAGCTCGAAGCCGTCGAACTGGAGGTAGACCTCCACGCGGCCGCGTAGCCGTCCCAGGGCGGACACGAAACGGTCGTCCTTCGCGATCCGCACACCGTTCGTATTGAGGATGACCCGGGTGACGTTGCGCTCCGTGGCCGCCTCGATGATCTCCAGGACTTCGGGATGGACGGTGGGTTCACCTCCCGACAGCATCAGGACGTCGACCCGGCCGCCTTCGCGCTCGATCGCCGTGTCGAGCGACCGCAGGAGGTGCGGCAGCCGCGCGAACCGCCCGATCCCCGGGGCGGCGGCCGCGAAACAGGTCGGGCATTCCAGGTTGCAGTTTTCGGTGATGTCCAGGAGCAGCACGCAGGAATGCTGGGTCTGCAGGTCGCCCAGGCCATCGGCGTAGGCCATGGGGATCGGCGCCGAGTTGCCCGGCGTGTCCGGGATGATCTCGCGCGTCGGGGTGCGCCACTGCTGGAGGTACTCCCAGCGTCGGTGGTCCTCCTCGTACAGGCTCACGACCTCACCATGCCCGCGCCGGCAGATCCGGCGCAGGTAGACGGCCCCGTCCATGGCCACGAGATTGCCCTGCAGGATGTCGGTCTCGTAGTCGATCTCGCGGTCGGGGTCCTCGCCGAAGCAATGGCCGCAGACGGTCAGGACCATGCGAAGGGGCATGTATGGGCGGAGCGCCAACATCTCAGTCCTCTCCTCTGCCGGTCATCCGGCCGCGCGGAACCCCACGATCAACACGACGCAAACGCCCAGACCGACAAGCGCCAGGACGACCGGCAGGACGACCAGGATGATGACAGCGATCCGGAACGCCTCGGCCAGGGGTGGGTTCGAGTCCCGGAGCGTGAGCCAAGCGAACATCGCGCCCAGGAGCCCCGCTCCGATCGCCGGCAGCCCCAGGATGCTCGTCTCGGGGTTCGACGAGAGGATGGCCGCCACCGCGAACACACCGACGAAATAGCCGACGACGATGAGGAAGGCCTTTCCGGTTGCGGTACGCCCCCGGATGGGCTCCGCCGATACCGCCCAGGCGGCGTCGATCTCGCGCGGGTCGTAGCCGTTGTCGGCTGCCGCTCGGCGAAGTGCCCCCTCGGTGAACGCGTCGCGGTTGGCGCGCATGTACCCAGCGAGCGCCAGCACCCGGGTATCCCGGTCCGGTTGCCCATCCGTCCCGGGGCCCGGGCCTGGCTGCGGAGGCGGGGGGTCCTGAGCCATCAGAAGATCCCGAACGAGCCTGGCGTGGTCCCGGCGACGCACAGTCCGGCGA
>CAZFXH010000372.1:0-6347 GCA_964522905.1 uncultured Anaerolineaceae bacterium | reverse complement strand
TCAGCCCCGATCCCACCCGGCGCCGGATCCGCGAGGAGCTCACGGCCGGCCTGGGGTTCCTCCGGCAGCAGCGCCTCGTGGCCGCCATCGCATCGACGATCACGATCAACAACTTCTCGCGCAACGTCGCGCTCGGCGTAGTTGTCCTGTACCTGGTCGACGGGGCGCGGATGGATCCGGCGGCGGTCGCGCTGGCCTTCGCCATCGGGAACTCGGGGTTCCTCGTCGGCGCACTCATCGCGCGACCCGTGACGGCTCGTCTGGGGATGGGTCGGACGATGCAGCTCGGCATCGCGTTGTTCGGACCGTCGATGCTGCTCTTCGCGTTGGCGCCGGCGACCCTCGTCGGACCGGCGTTCGCGCTCATGCTCTTCGCGAACGGACTCGGCATCGCGATCCACAACGTCAATCAGGTGACCGTCCGCCAGATCCTGACGCCCGATCGACTGCGTGCCCGCGTGACGAGCGTGGTGCGCCTGCTCGGCTTTGGGGCGGTGCCGATGGGTGCGCTGGTCGGCGGTCTCATCGGCGAGCTCGTGGGGCTGCGGGCCGCCCTCCTCGTGTCAGGACTTGGGCTGCTCGCTGGCAGCGTTCCTTATCTCGTCGTCCGGGTCCGCCGCGTCGACACGATCGACGCGCTGGTCTCGCCCGATGCGTCTGGGGCCCCAGTCCGAGCCGAAGCTGGAGCATCTTCGCCGGTAGGGCCGACGGCAAGGAGCGCGCGATAGTCGCGCTGTCGCCGGCCGCCGGCCGCCGGCGGCCGGGCTACGGCCGCGTCACCTCCAGTGGTCCCGCGAGGAAGACGGTCAGGATGTCACCCGTCGGGCTGGTGTTGGCCGAGCACACCACCCCGAACGTCCCGGCGGTCGTCACCATGGCGACGTCGCCGTCCTTGCCGGCTTCGGCGGTCGCCTCGATGACGGCGTCCGAGATCTCCTCGGGCCACTCCGCCCCGGTCTTCAGCGCTTCCTGGATGGCTGCGATCGCCGCCCGGCCTTCGTCGAACGTCCGACCGGGCCGCAGCTTGTGGAAGGTGAAGACTCCGTAGTCATCGGTCTCGTTCCGGACGGTCAGGGTCGACCGACCCGCCGACATGGACCCCGGATTCCCTTCCCAGGTGCAGCCGTCATCGGTGAGGGTGATCGTCCCCCCGTCCACGGCCGGGGCCGTCGGGCGTGCAGGATCCGTGGCGAGGAGGGACGGTGGCGCCGTCTCGGTCGGGGGGCCCGACTGCTGGCATCCGCCGAGGGCGGCCGAGCCGAGCAAGGCAACGAGGAGCGGTCCAGTAAACGAGCGCGAACGTAGCAACGTGGGCATGGCTGAGTACCTCCGGGGCGCATCGGCCCGCCTCCCTCGACGGGCCGGCGCTGATTCGATCTGGCGTGATGAAAGGCGGTCGGAGGCCGCGGCTTCGCGGCGCGGGCCTCAGGGCGACCGGGCGTGCGCCATGGCCTTGCCATTCACCGGATCACCTCGGGCTCGTAGAGGAACGGTGAGACCACGCCAGCCGGCCCGGAGCCGTCCAGGACGATCAGGACGCGGCCGTCGGCGAGGAGGACGGCGGTGTGGTTGGCCGCCGGCCGGGAGAGCGGTGTCGTCTCGTGGAAGAGTCCGTCGGCTGGATCCCACACCTCGACGGAGTCCAGCATGTCCCCCGCGGGCGACCGGCCCCCGGCGACCATGACCCGACCGTCGGCGAGCAACGTGGCCGTATGCCCGTCCCGAGGTTGTCCCATCTCCAGCGTCTGCCCCGCGCCCCCCGAAGGATCCCAGATGAGGACACCACGGTAGTCGTCGGGGCCATTTGGCAGGAGGAAGGCGCCCGCCATCAGCACCGAGCCGCTCGGGAGGCGAGTCAGGCTCATGAACGTCGGCGAGTCGGGAAGCGACGTCACCACCGTGAACGCTTGTGGGGACGGGTCCCAGACCTCGACGTTCGCGACACCAGCACTCGCTGACTGATCCACTCCGCCCGCCACCATGACGCGGCCGTCGTGCAGGAGCGTGGCCGCGTGCCCGAACCGCGCGTTCTCCAAGGTTCCTGCGGGGGCGAACAGGTTGGTGTGTGGATCCCACAGCTCGGCCCCGGCCGCTTCGCCCTCTGGGCCCGCGCCGCCCACGACGAGCACGCACCCGTCCGGCAGCACGGTCGCCGTGTGACCGACGCGCGCGGCGGCCAGGGACCCAGTCTCCTGGAACGTCGCGGTCTCCGGGTCCCACACCTCAGCCGAGGCGATCGCGCTGGACGAGTACTGGTATGGCCCGCCGTACCCGCCGATGACAAGGACGCGCCCGTCGAGGAGGAGCGTCGTGGTCGGATTGACCCGCGGCAGCGTCGGTGGGTCGATCGAGATGAAGCCCGCGACCGGGTCCCAGATGTCAGCCCGTGCGCGCGCATTGCCGATGCCCTGCCACTCGCCCGACACGGTGATCGTACGGCCGTCCGCGAGCAGAGCGGCCCGGGCTTCGCCGTCTGCCTGCCTGAGGATGCCGTGTGGCCCGAACCGTTCGTCACGCACGAGATCCGGCTTGGGGCCGCCGACCAGCAGTGCACCCACGATCAGCGCGAGGAGCATAAGGATCACAGCGAGCGCCAGCGCCAGGCGTGGCCGTCTTGGCCGGACCTCAGCGGACGGCCGGCGGAGCGTCGGGCCGAGGCCGACGGTCCCAGATGAGCGAGACACACGTGCCGCGGGCTGCCACGGCGGGGCATCCGGGATCAACGCCTCGACGGCGGCGAGCCGACGCTCGACGCCGGCCCAGACCGCCCCGTCGAATCGGTCGCTCATGACCACAGCTCCGGATGCCTGCGGAGGGCGGCAAGCGCTCGGGAGACCAGCGTCCGCACGCCCGAAGCCGAGAGCCCCAGGATGTCGCCGATCTCCTCGTCTGTCAGGTCGCGCTGATATCGCAGGAACACCACCTCGCGCTGCCTGGCCGGCAGGGCCTTCGCGAGTTCGTCGAGCCACAGCCAGAATTCGGCTCGGCCTCCTTGATCGTCGGCATCGGCCGGATCGATGGTCGCCCGACCCGTGAACGGCAACCATCGGATGAGCCGTTCGCGCCGCCAGCGGTCGACGATGATCCGTCGGGCGATGACGATCAGCCACGGCAACGCACGGCCCGCCGGTCCGTGACCGGACCGCCAGGCGGCGAACGCGCGGTCGAAGGTGTCCGCCACGACGTCGTCCGCGTCGTCGCTCCGGCGAAGGCTCAGCAGGACGTAGCGATAGACGTCGCGGTAATGATCGCGGTAGACCGCCTCGAAGCTCTCGGCCCGGGAGGCGGCGAGCTCGGGTTCGAGGCCGGCCGGCCGCTCGCGCTCGAGAGCCGCCAGGAGATCCCATCTGAGAGAGGAGGCGGATGCGCTCATGACCTATCAACGAATGCCAGGGTCATTCTGTCCCAAGTAGGGTCCTGCGGGGGGCCGATGAGTTCTGTTCGGGCGACCGTCTAACCATCATCGACGCGATGCGAAGGAGCCATGACCATGAAGCTGATGGCCACGATGATGTTGAGCGTGGACGGCGTGTACCAGGGTCCCGGGGGCCCCGACGAGGATCGGCGCGGCGGGTTCGAGCGCGGCGGATGGACTGCGCCGCACCACGACGAGGAGGCGGGGCGCCATCTGACCTAACTGTTCGAATGCGCGGATGCGTTGCTGCTCGGGCGCCGGACCTGGGAGATCGCTCCGTTGGCTGCTCGAGCACGACCTCGTGGATGAGCTCAACCTGCGGATCTGCCCTGTCGTGGTGGGCGACGGGCATCGGCTCTTCCCGGAGCGCGGGCAGCCGCACAACCTGACGCTGGTCGAATCACTATCGACGCCGTCCGGCGTGATGCTCCAGACCTATCGACCGGCTGGGCGGGCGACGTTCCGCAACGCCGACGAGTGATGCTGCGAGCGTGACTTGCCCGTGCGCATGACGCCCACCAACGGGTGACGCGTACGCTGACCGACGGTCCAGCCAGCGAGGCCGATCGGCTCCCGAGAACCTTTCAGGTTGGCCACTCGTCTGGACGGACGACATGCTGATCTCGACGCTCAGGGTTGACACGACCGAGCTGCGCAACGCGCCTCCGGTCGAGCCGGCGCGACCCACGCGCTTCCTTGACAGTGCGACCCCCATCCTCGATCGCTCGTATCGCCTGGCCGGGCTGCTCCTGGGGAACGCCCACGAGGCGGAGGATGCCGTCCAGGACGCCCTACTCACCGCGTGGCAGGGTTTCGACCGGCTTCGGGACGTCGATCGCTTCGGGGCCTGGTTCGACCGCATCCTCGTCAACGGCTGCCGCGATCGCCTGCGTCGCCGAGGAACCGTCCGCTTCGTAGAGATGGACGGCTCGATCGATCCGGCCGGCGGCGATCCGTTCCGCGAGATGATCGAGCGCGACGCCCTCTTGGCAGGTCTCGATCTGCTGACCCCCGACGAACGGATCGTGGTCGTGCTCCGGTTCTGGGCCGATCTCCCACTCGACGATATCGCCGACCGGCTCGGATGGCCGCTCGGCACGGTCAAGTCGAGGCTTCACCGTGCCATTGGTCGGATGCGAGATGGACTCATGGACGAGAGCGACGAGGTGCGTCGATGAGCCGCGATCTGGAGCAGCAACTGCGCGAGCGCCTCCAGCGGGCTAGCTTGCCCAGTGCACCACTCACTCTGCGCGAATCCCTCGAGTCGGTCGTCAGGACTCCTGTCAAACGGACCGTTCCGCTGACTCGGCGCCGGATCACGGGGCTACTCGCGGTCGCCGCCGTCCTGGCAACCGGAGGGATCCTCATGCTTGCCGTGGGGAACCGGCCGCCGGTTGACACCGCGTTGGATCCAAACGCCAGCCCGTTGGCGTCGGCGCCGCCCGCCTCGACGGCTCCGAGCGCCAGCCCCGGCCCATCGGCCGCCACATCGGCCGCCACATCGGCGGCTCCCACATCGATCGCGATCCCGCCCCCGGCCGCGTCGGTCGTCTTCCCAGTCGTGGGGTCTGCCGGCGGCGCTCCGGGTGGATCTGCCCGCGAGGTCGGCGATCGCGTCCTGACGGCGCCCGGACCAGACGGGAGCCTGTTCGTCTGGATACCCAGGCCTACCGGCTCGGTCCTGGCACTTCTGGACCGCAGCGGTCAACCGCATCCCGGGTGGCCGATCTCGGTCAATCGCGCGACCTGGTGTTCACTGCTGTTACCGGTCGATGACGGCTCGGTCCGGCTCGTATGCGACAACGCCGACCTCCAAATGCTGGCCAGCAACGTCCACGTGTTTGCGTTCGACGCGGACGGTCAGCCGATGGCCGGGTGGCCGGTACAGCTGCCGCGCAATGCCTGGACCGTGGGGCGGATGATCCGTGACGAGCTCGCGCTGTTCGGGGGCGACTGGAACGCGGCCGGCGACAGCCTGGACGCGTGGGTGACGACTATCGCCGCGGATGGCTCGGTCCGGCGCGGCATCGTCACTCCGACCGTCGATCGCGGCGTGATCCTCGAACTGGCGATCGCGCCTGACGGCGTCGCCTACGCGGTCGCGTCCGTTGGCGTATTCGGGGGCCCAGGGATCGAGGAAAGTCAGATCGCTGCCTTCGACCAGGGTGGCGCACGGCCAGGATGGCCACTGTCATTCGACGGCATCCCGTCAGGGCCGGCGTTCGGCGACGGCGGAAGGATCCTGATGACGGTCGGGTCGTTCGTACAGAAGACCAGTCGCGTCCTCGCGATCGACCGTGACGGGGAGGTCGTGTCGACCTGGTCGGGAGAGCTCATGATCGCAAGCACCGAGTTTGCGGCGCCGTGCGGCGGCGCCAGCTATGTCGGCCATCAAGGTCCGGAGATGGGGGCGCGCCCGCAGCCACCGATCATCGCCCCAGACGGGACAGTTTTCGTTTTCAGCGGGGCCGACCCGGCGGTTTATGCGCTCGATCCGTCGCTGGCGGTCCGGCCCGGATGGCCGTTCCACCCTGCCACGCCACCGGTGCGCCCGTACTACCCGAATCCTCAATATCAGGAGCCGTGCTCCTCCCTCGGCATCCCGGCCGTGGGTCCCGACAGCACCCTGTATCTGTCACTGCAGGCACAGAACGCGGGCATCGGCGGGAGCCTCGTCGCCATCGGCCCGGACGGCGAGGTCCGTCCTGGCTGGCCGGTGGAGCTGCTCAAGCCTGGCACGGAGTTCTGGTCGGTCGTCGTCGGTGCCGACGGCACGGTCTTTGCCCTGGCGGTCGAGCCGGAGGACGGCGACGCCTCTTCGGCGACGGTCCTGGCCATCGACCCGGATAGCACCGTCCTCTACACCACCACGATCATCGAGCCGTAGGCGCCGCACGCCGGAGACGGGAGGGGTGTCAGCAATGCCAGATCA
>CAZFXH010000371.1:0-3577 GCA_964522905.1 uncultured Anaerolineaceae bacterium | reverse complement strand
ACGACTGGGGCTCGGAAGGCTGGGCCGAGGGTGAGCGCGAACTCATTCCCGGCGTCACGGTCGTGCCGACGGGCGGCCATTCCACGGGTCACCAGGCCGTGATCGTCCGGGGCACCGGCGATGGCTCCAAGACGGTCGCGTTCTTCGGCGACCTGTTCATGCGGCGCTGGGGCGCCAACCCGCGCTGGATCACGGCGTTCGACGACTTCCCGCTCGACTCGGTGATGCGCAAGCTCGAGCTGTTCGCCCAGGCCGTCGACGAGGGCTGGCTCATCGTGCTGTCGCATGAGTCGAAGCGGCCGGTCGGCCGCTTGGAGCGCGATCGAGACCGCTTCCGGTTCGAGCCCGTTTGAGGATCAGTGCTCCGCCGTCTCGAGGACGGCACTCAGTTGCGGGTCGTGTTCGCGCTTGTGGCCGTACATCTGGTATACGACGAGGTCGTCGAGGGAGTACACCGGGCCGTACCAGGGGATGGTTCCGACCTCGCGCCACCGTTCCGGCGTGACGCCCCGTGCGTGCGTCATGACCCGCTCGTGGGCTTCGAGGAACTCGTCGGTCACCTGCTCGATGGTCCAGTCCTTGCGGATGGCCGCCTGGTCGTCGTTGAACGTGCGTGGGTCCGCGCTCATCAGGTCAGAGGTCTGGGGCGCGTCGACGAACGTCGCGAGGACGTCCGCGAACCGGACCTCGAAGGCGCCGAGGTGTCCGAGCAGGTCCTTCGACGTCCAGACGCCGAGTGCGATCCGGTCCCAGTCCTCCGGGCGGTAGCGCTGGACCGTCGCGAGGATGGTCTTCTGCCCGTATGTCAGGACGTCGATCGCGTTCATCGCCTCACCTCGCCGTCAGTATGGCGACGATCGCCGGCCGGGCCGTCCTACGAGGGTCCCGGGTCCGATGGCACGGCGCCCAGCATGGACTCGATCAGCGCAGACGCCCCGGCCTCGTCGACAGGACCGTTGAGGACGAGCTGGATCACGCCGTTCGAGTCGACGAAGAACTGGGTCGGTAGCGCGAAGACGCGGTACGTCCGCAGGATGTGGCCGGAGCCGTCGAAGCCGATCGTGTAGTCGAGCTCGTAGCGCTCGGCGTAGGCGCCGACATCGGTCGGCGTCGTCTCCTGGACGCTGATGCCGACGATCGCGAGCCCCCGATCGCGGTACCGCTCGTCGAGCGCGCGCAGGATCGGTGTCTCCTGCTGGCAGGGAGGGCACCACGATGCCCAGAAGTTGAGCCATACGACCCTGCCCCGGAGGGCGTCGAGACGGATCGGCCGGCCGTCGAGGTCGGTCAGCTGGTAGGTGGTGCCGTCCACGAGGGCCGTCGCGAGCTCGGGGGCCGTCTCGCCGGCCCGCAGGCCCTGCGCCGGTGCCTCGCCGATGATGAACGGGGTGGCCTGGGGGTTGACGAGGTTCGGCCCGATCGACGTGTTGCCGAGCGGGGTCGTGATCGCCACGCCGACGATGGCAACGACCGCGATGGCCACGGCGGCCACCAGCAGTTGTCGGCCACTGAACGGGCCGATCAGGCCGTGGCGCTCGCGCTTGTGGGTGAACCCGGGTCGCTCCTCGGTCACACGCGGCTCAGATGTTTGTCAGGAACGGGAACAGACGCGGTGCCAGGGACAACCAGTCGAAGACCATCGCCACGCCGATGAGTACCACGAGCAGGCCGCCCACGAGCGACACGGCGCGCCCGTGGCGCACGAGTGGGCGCAGCAAACCTGGCGCGCGGTCGTAGACGAGCGCGATCGCGATGAACGGCAGTCCGAGTCCGACGCAGTAGGCGATCAGCAGAGCCGCGCCATGCGCGACGGTACCGGACGTGATGGCCAGCGTCAGGATCCCGCCGAGGATGATCCCGATGCAGGGCGTCCAGCCGATGGCGAAGATCGCGCCGAGCCCGAACGACGCAAGCCAGCCCCCGCGCGTCCCGACCAGGCGACCTCCCAGCCGGTCTCCGAGGCCGGATCCGCTGCCGGCGCCGCCGGGCGTGCCGAGCGCGATCGAGCCGGTGGTGGTGGCGAGGCTCCCGGCCGCGCCGGCGTCGAGCGGCCGCCAGGTGCGCTCCAGCGCACCGATTCGCAGGATGCCGGCGAGGCTCAGGCCCAGCACGATCAGGATCAGGCCGCCGATCACCCGCAGCGTCGGAATGTACGCGGAAAGTCCGGACGCGGCGTACGTGGCGGTCACGCCCAGGAGCGTGAACACGGTACCGAAGCCTGCGACGTACGCGAGCGCGTGGCGGACGGCCAACCACCGGTTCGGGGTGGCTGATCCGTCTGCGCGCCCAGCGACCGCGATGGCCGACAGCTGGCCGAGGTAGGCCGGCACGAGCGGCAGGACGCACGGCGAGAGGAAGCTGATGACGCCGGCCGCCAGGGCGAGGAGGATCGTGAGGTCGGTGCCGCTGGTCATGCGGTGGAGGCTCGGGCGTGGTCGGCGGACGCGGCGGGCGCGGCGGGCTCGCCATCGAGGACGTCGACGACGAGGCGCCGCAGCTTCGCCAGGCTCGTGACCGTCTCGAGCCGCCGAGCCCCCAGCTCGATGACCGGGATCGAGGCGAAGAACGCGCGCTCGAGCGCGGGATCGGAGGCGATGTCGATCTCCAGGAGCGTCGGAGTCGGGAGCGCGCTCGCGCGTCGTTCCTCGAGGAGCGCTCGGAGGAGTCCGCGGGCGTCATCGCAGAGGCCGCAGTCCGCGCGGGAATACAGGATCAGGTCGGGGAGGGGAGTGCCGGACATCGCGCTGGGATTGTACGTGGGGATGGCGTGCGGCCCCGGTGATGGACATGACCGCCGTAGGGAGGCACGGCGGTCATGGCGTCGGGACGTTCGGGATCCGGCAGGGGTTCCGCTGGTGTCGCGGCCTGGCGCCCGACACCCGATACTCTGGCGAAGTGCAGTGAGGGGATCGGCAATGGATCGGATCGGCGCCGCAGTCTGGGCCACCGGGCGAGCAGGCCAGGAGATCGTCCGGGCGGGCCTGACCCGGCCGTGGCTCGAGTTCCGCGGCGGCATCACCTTCAGCGCCGCGAAGGACGGCTGGGACCTGGGCGAGGCATGCGGTCTCGATGTCCGCCTCGACGCGCCGGTCTCCACCGACATCGACGCCGTGTTGGCGCGACCGGACATCGATGTCGTCTTCTATGCGGGCCTTGGGAATCCGACCGAGGTCGCGGCCGCGTGCCTGCGGGCAAACCGGGCGGGGAAGGACGCGATCACCATCGCCGGGCTCGTCCATCCTGCGACGAGCCTCGGGGCCGCAGCCGCCACCGAGCTCGACGCCGGCGCCCGGGCCGCTGGCAAGCGGATCCTGGGCACGGGGCTCTGGGATTACCTGACCGTCACGCTACCGCTCGCGGCGGTGTCCAACGTCCTGACGTTCGACGAGATCCGTCTCGAGCGCGTCGCGGACATGACGCTGTGGGGGCACGGGATCCTGCGCGATGAAGGGATCGGCGGCCCTCCCGAATCGGCCGGGGCGGGCTTCATGATGCGCAACTTCCTCATCGAATCGACGATGCTCCTCGCCGAGTCGTGCGGTCTCGAGCTCGATGAACCCGTCTTCGAAAGCGTGCC
>CAZFXH010000370.1:0-6465 GCA_964522905.1 uncultured Anaerolineaceae bacterium | reverse complement strand
ACCGCCACGACCCGGCAGCCGAAGGCGGTCGCCAGCGCTCCGACCGCGCGCCCGATCGAACCCAGCCCGACGATGCCGACCGTCACGTCGCGCAGCTCCGCGCCTTCGAGCGGCTGCCAGGTCCGTTCCTGCTGGAGCTCGAGGAGCTGCGGCAGCCGGCGGCTGACCGACAGGATCATCATCAGCACGTATTCCGCGATCGGCCGGCTGAACACGCCGCGAGCGTTCGTCACGACCACGCCGCGCTCGAGCGCGGCCGGGGTCAGGGCGCCTTCGACACCCGACGTCGCGGAGTGCACCCACGCGAGCTGCGGCGCGCGCACGAGCAGCCGATCGAAGGCGTCCGAACTCAGCCAGCCGCGGAGCATGACCTCGACGTCATCGAGCGGACCGTCGGCGAGCCCCTCCACGGACACGGTCACGAGCCGGGCGCCGGGGGCAGCGGCGCGGATCCGCTCGAGGTCGCGCGAGCGGTAACGCGCCGACAGGATGGGACTCAGCGCGATGGCCGCGGGCGCCCCGCCCGGGCCGTGACCGGGTCCCGCGACCGTCACGACGGGCTCGCGGCGGCCGCCGGTGGGCCGTCGAGGACCCGCGCGATCCAGCGTTCGGGCTGCTCGATCTCGCCGTCGCGCGGAAGGGTCTCGGGGCCTTCCCAGAGGCGCGTGAGCGCCGCCTTGCCGCGTGCATCGGCGATGGCGCGGACGAAGACCTCGCCCTTCTTGTACTGCTCGAGCTTGAGGTCCATGCCGGTCAGCCGAAGCATCGCCCGCTCGAACGTGGTGCGCCGGGTTCGTCGCTCATGGAATCGGGCGCTGATCTGCTCGACACCAGGGACGAGATCCTGACCGACCTCGTCCATGACGTAATCGCTGAATCCCTCGAGCAGGCTCATCACGGCCTGCGTCTCGCGGAACAGCCGGCGCTGCTCTTCGCCCATGAGTCGTTCCATCCAGTGCTCGCCGCCGCCCTCCCCGCGCAGGGCACGCCCCAGGCCGCGCAGCGCCTCCTGGCCGAACCCCCGGACATCCCCGCCGAACAGCGCGAGCTGCCGCTCGAGGCGGGACGCGAGGTACGGCCGCAGCCAGGGATGCGCCTCGAACTCGAAGGCGTGGGTCGTCTCATGCAGCGCGATCCACGTCCGGAACGGCCCGACCGGCACGCCCAGCGCGCGCGCCGTCTCGCGGATGTTCTCCTCGACGAACAGCAGCCGACCCGGGGCCGCTTCCGCCGACAGGAGCGCGATGTCGTACTGGCCGAGCACACGCCGGCCCATGAACCCGAGGAGCAGGCCAAGCTGGCGTGTCGTGATCCAGCGGTTGGCGAGCGCCATCGTCGCCTTGGCGAGGCCCCCACCCTGCGGCACGACCTGGTCGAGCAGGTCCTTCTCGAGCTTGCCGATGAGCGACGCGAAATTCACCGTGTTGGCGCGCACCCAGCCGCTCCGGTCGACGACACCAGATCGTTCTACCACGCCCGGAAGCTCCGTACCGAGCGCGCTCGAGAGCGCGGGTACGATCCGTGCCATCGCCTCGGCGTAGGCGGGCTCGATCGACCGGAGCTCATCGGGGCGAAGGCTCCCCGGCGCGTTCTCGAGCCGCCCGATCGCGAAGCGCTCGACCGCGGGCCAGTCGACGAGGCCCTCACGGGCGGTCCGCTCCATCCGGCGGCCGACGACGGTCGCCGCAGCACCCAGCGCGGAACCGATGAGGATCCCCGCCTGCCACGCTCGGTCGTCGCGCCAGGAGGAGCGGCGCTCCCGCCGGGTCATCCGGCCAGCACCCCGAGCTCGACCGACTCGATGTCCGGAAAATCCGTCCCGAACAGCCGGCTGGCCAGTCGCCCGAACCGCGCGGCGTCCCCGGTGGTGAGCTGCCGATGGGTCGCCGGCCCGTCGCCGGCGCTCTCCAGCCCGTTGACGCTGAGCAGCTCGGCCAGGGCGGAAGCGGTGGCGGTGGCCGAATCCACGATCGCCACGCCCTCGCCGGCGATGGCCGCGATGATCGGGCCGAGCAGCGGATAGTGGGTGCAGCCGAGCAGGAGCGTATCGATCGTGGCGCCGGTGGGACGCGGGAAAATGGATTCGCCGTCGGCGTCGCGCTCGCCGAGCAGCGCAGCCAGGCTCGCCGCGACGGTGGCCTCCGCCGACGGCCCGGCCAGGTCCCCCGCTTCCACCATCGGCACCAGGTCCGGCGTGGCGTGCTCGTAGACCTCGACGGCGGGGTTCTCGTCCTTGATCGCGTTGAAGTAGGCGTGCGAGCGGATCGTCGCGGGCGTCGCGATGACCCCGACGCGACGGTTGCGGGTGGCCAGGGCCGCCGCGGAAGCGCCCGGGCGGATCACGCCGAGGACCGGCAGGTCGTACCGCCGCCGGAAGTGCGCGATGCCGACGGCGGTCGAGGTGTTGCACGCGACCACCAGGGCCTTCACGTCGCGTTCGACCAGCGCGTCAAGGGATTGGGTCGAGAAGGTCAGGACCTGCTCATCGGAGCGGACCCCGTACGGCGCCCGCGCGTTGTCGCCGAGGTAGATGGTCGATTCGTGGGGTGAGCGCCTGACGATCTCGCGCAGGACCGTCAGACCGCCGACCCCCGAATCGAAGACACCGATCGGTCGCGGGTCCGACACGACGGCCTATGGGCGCCCGGCGCCGACGGCCATGCGCGCCGCGCCCATGAGCTCGGTGGCGACCCTGGCGATGTCCTGGCTCACGGCGGCGTTCGGGTCGGCCAGGACGAACGGCACGCCCTCGTTGTTCGAGCGGACGACGAGATGGCCGTCGGACACGACGCTGTGCTCGGGCACGCGCCCGAGGGCCTTGTTCAGGTCGTCGGACGAGATGCCGCCCGCGCTGTCGGCGCGGTTCACGAGGTAGCGGACCTTGGACGCCGGATAGCCGATGGAGCGGAACGTGTCGGCCATGGCGATCGTGTTGTGGATCGTCGTCGAGTCGTACGTGACGATCTCGACGATCGTGTCGGCGGCGTCGAGGAACGCGAGATTGATGTCGTTGATCTGGCTCGACATGTCGATCACGATCGAGCTGTACACGCGGCGCAGGAGCGACAGGATCTTGTCGAGGTCGCGTGCCGTGATCATCTCGGCCATCTCGATGCGCGGCGGCGCGAGCAGGATGTCGATCCCCGATGGATCCCGCCACAGGACGTCCGACAGGTCCGACTCCGCGATCCGGTCGGTCGGCAGGTCGAGGATCGAGGGGGCGTCGTGGGGGACCTTGAGCAACGAGCGCAGGTCGCCGAACTGGACGCTGCCGTCGATGAGCACGGTCTTCTGGCCGAGCTGGCCCATGGCCACGGCAATGTTGAAGGCGATCGTCGTCTTGCCGACGCCGCCCTTGGGCGCGAAGATCGCGAAGACGCGGTTCGACTCGGTCGACGAGGTGGCCTCGAACTCCTTGCGCACGCCGGAGATGCGGTTCATCAGGTCGAAGCCGGAGAACGGCATCGCCAGCACGCCGTGGATTCCACGGGCCGCATCGATCTCGACGGGGTTCTGCGGCACGGTCAGCACGATGACCGGCACGTTGAGCTTGGCCGCGCGGATCTGCTCGACGAGTTGCGGGCCCTTGATCCGGCCCTGGAGCAGGTGGTCCACGAGTACGACGTCCGGGCGGAGCTCGCCGATCTGGGCGAGCGCCTTCCCGCCGTCGGTCAGGACATCGAGCACCTTGACCGTCTGCTGGGCGTTGAGGAGGCCACGGATGTACTGGGCGACCTGCGGAACGTCCTCGACGATCAGCAGCCGGGTGGTGTCACTGCGGTTCGACATGCGTTTCGACGATACCACGCAGTCCGTGCGGAGCGGTCGCGGTGACGATGGGCGGGTGGCGCGTCAGTGCGCGCGGCGCCCCGGGGTGTCGGCTGAGCGTTTCTCCGCGACGAGGACGGCCCGTTCGGAGCCGGGACCGATCGGCGCAAGGTCGTACCCGCCGGCCACGATCTCGACGCGCAGCCCCGCGTCCTCCGCGAAGGCCGCGAGCTCGTCCGCCGACACGAGCCGGAGCCGGTCGTGGCGGACCCATCGGCGTGGCGGCTCTCCCTGGCGGCCCTCCTCGTAGATCGCGCTGAGGTGAACCGTGTTCGTGGCGGCGTCGTGCTGGGCGGACCCGGCCTTCGTGACGACCGCGCCGGATTCGGGGTCCGTCCGCGGCCACTCGAGCATGATCCGGCCGTCGAAACGGGCAAGGTCGTCGGCGTCGGGGAGCCAGGCGTCGACCGCCGCGAGCCCGCCCGGGGCCAGGTGCGCGGCGAGGGTCCGAAACGCGCCCCGCTGGGCATCGCGGCTGGCGAGCAACATGATCGAGTTCAGCGCGATGAACGCGAAGGCGTATCGACCGGCGTCGGGCAGCTCGAGCCCGAGCAGGTCAGCCTCGATGAAAGCCAGGCGATCGGGCGGGACCCCGGTCGCGGCCGCGTGGTCCCGACCTCGGTCCAGCATGGCGGGATCGAGGTCCACGGCCGTGACCTTGTGCCCCGCCAAGGCGAGCGGGACCGCCAGGCGACCGCTTCCCGCGGCCAACTCCAGCACCGGCCCGTCCGCGCGATCGGCGAGCGCCAGGTACAGATCGAGGTCGCCGGGGTCGTCCCGGAGATCGAGATCGTAAAGACGGGCGAGGGCGGCCGCCGTGGCGGGATCGGGCCGGTCGAGCATGTGGCCGATGCTAGCGGGTCGCGCGCTCCACGGGCGGCTCCCAGCGGGCACCCGTACCGTCGCGCCGACGCAGGGCGAGCGCGCTGATCGCCTCGAGCGCGGCCCGGTTGGCGGCCATCGCCGTGGTCTCGGCGTGATCGTAGGGCGGCGATACCTCCACGATGTCCATGCCGACGAGGTCCACGGCCCCAACGACCTGGCGGATGGCACGCAACACCTCGCGGGTGAGCATGCCGCCTGGCTCTGGCGTGCCGGTGCCCGGAGCGAGGCCCGGATCGATGACGTCGATGTCCAGGCTCAAGTAGATGTGGTCGGGCCCGTCGAGGGCTTCCTCGATCGCCTGGGCGACCACGGCTTCGGCACCGCGCTCCTCGATCTCGTGCATGAAGTGGTAGCGAAGGCCCTGCTCCCGCATCCACTCGAAGGTCTCGACGGGTGGCCAGTACCCGCGCAGCCCGACCTGGACGAAGTTACGCCCGGCAACCGCGCCGGATTCGATCAACCGGCGCATCGGCGTGCCGTGGCCGGCGAGCACGCCCCAGTCGTCGTTGGCGGTGTCGGCATGGGCGTCGAAATGGACGATCCCGATGGTGCCGGGCCGGCGGACCTCGGCGACGGCAGTGGCGCTCGGCCACGTGATGGAGTGGTCGCCACCGAGCACGATCGGGATGGCGCCGGTCTCGGCGACATCGCGGACCTTTCGATAGATGAACGCGTGGGCGCGCTCGATCCAGGCGGGCACGATGTTCGCGTCGCCGGCGTCGACCACCTTCAGGATCTCGAATGGCTCCACACCGAGCCGGAGCGAATTGATCGAGCCCGACGTGTACTGCGCCTCGCGGATCGCGCGCGGGCCGAATCGGGCGCCCGGCCGGTGGCTGACGGCGTCGTCGAACGGCGCGCCGATGATCGCCACGTCCACCCGCTGCCGACGCAGCTCGGCCGGATCCGTGATCCACGGCAGGTTCATGAAGGTCGTGGGGCCCACGTACGTGGGCAGCTCGTAGTCGCTGAATTCCTCGAACGGCTGGTCCCAGCCGTTGGCCGCGGCGAAGCCCGGAGGGGGCTCAGAGTCGTGGGGGCGCTCGGCCACGTGGATTCCTCCGGAGACGGGCGCAGGCCGGCGATCGTGGCCGCGTCACGGAATCGTCTCGCTGGGGGCGCCGCCGGTTCGAGATGAGCGTCCAGCGGGGCGCGCCGGGATCGATGGTAGCACCCGGGTGGGCGCTGTCAGGTCGCGCGGAACTCCGCCCAGGCGGCCTCGACGAGCGCGGAGTCGCAGAACAGCTCCACGGCGGTCTGGGCGACGAGCGTGGCCGCGAGCAGCGTCGTCTCGTCGGCGCGCGGCGTGGCGGCCGCGTCGCGGAACAGGATCGAGTGGCCCGGCACGCCCTCGTCGCAGATCGCGAGGTCGGGGTGGATCGTCGGGCAGACCCAGCTGACGTTGCCCATGTCCGTGCTGCCGGCGTTCGGGTCGTCGCCCATGTCGTCGATGCCGTAGGCCGCCATGTTGGCGCGGAAGCGCTCCGCGAGCACCCCGTTGTTACGCATCGTCGTGGCGCCGCCAGAGACGGTCACCTCGACGGTCGTGCCCGTGGCCATCGCCGCCGCCTCGCACATCTGCGTGAACCGCGCCTTCATCTCGTCGTAATAGGCCTGGTCGTCACTGCGCAGCATGAACCAGGCCGAGGTCCGGTCCGGGATGATGTTCGCCGCCGTGCCCCCCTCACGGATGATCCCGTGGACCCTCGAGGTCGGCTTCAGTTGCTGCCGCCACAGCCCGACGGAGCTGAA
>CAZFXH010000369.1:0-6813 GCA_964522905.1 uncultured Anaerolineaceae bacterium | reverse complement strand
GGGATGCCCAGGTAGTCCGCCCAGGCCGACCAGGCACGCGTCTCGTCAACTAGGGTCTCCCCGACGTCGAAGACGACCGCGCGGACCGTCAACGAGACCTGTCGTGCCAGCTCGTACCGCCCAGCGGCATGCCCGGAAGTGGCTCGGGGCGCTGGCCGGTCCGGCGGTCGATCTGCTGCAGGCCGCGCAGGTAGAAGCGATTCACGAGGATCGCGTCCATCTCGGCGCCGAGCTGCGATTCGCCCAGGAACGCGGTGGCCGCCACGACCGGGAAGAACATCTCGGTCGCGCGGTCGAGCAGCCGATCGGGGTCCGAGCCAGGGCTGAGGTAGACCGTGCCGATGACCCGAAACGGCGGCACCTCGAGCGCGACGTCGTAGGGGACCTTGTGGACCTTGTACGCCGTCCGTTCCGCATCGCTGAGCGGCGGCAGCGTTGCGGCGCCGGCCAGCACGAGGATGAGGTCGTACGGATCGATCGCCTTGAGCCCGGATGCGGGTGCCAGCTCGCCGGTCCCGTCGACCGGGGCCCACTGCACATCCGAGATCGTGACCGCCTCGCGCTTGTTGAGGGCATCCGAGAGTCTCGCTGCGATGTGCATCTCCCCGACGATCCGCCACTCGTCGGTCAGACCGTCGAAGGGCACGCCGCGGACACCAGACCCGCCAGTGGCGGTGTGCGCTGCTTGCTTCTGGGAGTCGTCCTTCTTGCGCTTGAGGAAGTCGAACGGCACGTCAGTCCTCGCTCACGCCGGTGTTCGAGCGGATGAGGTCCACGACCCCGGCATCGGCGAGCGTCGTGGTGTCCCCGAGGACGCGTCCCTGGGCGATGTCACGCAGCAGCCGGCGCATGATCTTGCCCGAGCGTGTCTTGGGCAGATCCGGGACGAACATCAGGCCCTTGGGCTTGGCGATCGGGCTGATCTTGGTGGCGACGTGCTGTCGCAGCTCGTCACCCAGCTCGGGTGAGGCCTCGTTGCCCAGGCGCAGGATCACGAACGCGTTGATGGCCTCGCCCGTGACCGGATCCGGCCCACCCACGACGGCTGCCTCGGCCACTGCCGGATGAGACACGAGCGCGCTCTCGATCTCGGTCGTCGAGAGCCGGTGCCCAGAGACGTTCATGACGTCGTCGACACGCCCCAGCAGCCAGAGGTAGCCCTCGTGGTCGCGCTTGGCGCCGTCGCCCGCGAAGTACATCCCCGGGAAGCGGCTCCAGTAGGTTGCCTCGTACCGTTCCGGATCACCGTAGATGCCGCGGAGCATGGCGGGCCACGGCCGCTTCAGGACGAGGAGGCCGCCCCCGCCGAGTGGCACCGAGTTCCCGGCGCTGTCGATGACGTCGACCTCGATGCCCGGGAACGGGAAGGTCGCGCTGCCCGGTTTCGTCGTCGTGACCCCAGGGAGCGGCGTGATCATGATCATCCCGGTCTCGGTCTGCCACCAGGTGTCGACGATGGGTCGCTTCCCGCCGCCGATGTGCTCGTGGTACCACAGCCACGCCTCGGGATTGATCGGCTCCCCTACTGACCCCAGGACCCGCAGGCTCGAAAGGTCGTGCGCCTCCGCGTGCTGGGCGCCCTGCTTCATGTGCGCCCGGATCGCCGTCGGGGCGCAGTACAGGATGTTGACCTTGTAGTCCTCGATGATCCGCCACCAGCGGCTCCAGTCGGGCGTGTCGGGTGTGCCCTCGTACAGCACGCTGGTCGTGGCATTCGCCAGGGGCCCGTAGACGATGTAGCTGTGGCCGGTCACCCAGCCGACGTCGGCGGCACACCAGTAGACGTCGTCGGGCTTGACGTCGAACACCATCTCGTGCGTAAAGCTCGCGCCCAGCAGGTAGCCCGCGGTCGTGTGGACGATGCCCTTGGGCTTCGCGGTCGTGCCGGACGTGTAGAGCAGGTACAGCATGTGCTCGCTGTCGAGCGGGACCGGCTCGTGGCGCTCGGACTGGCGCTCGACGATGTCGTCCCACCACACATCGCGCCCGTCCTGCATCGCGGTGCCGCCCTCGATCGCGTCGCCGAGCCGGCGGACCACGAGCGTGTGCTCGACGGTCGGTGCGGATCCGAGCGCCTCGTCCACGGCGGGCTTGAGGGCCGCCGGCTTGCCACGCCGCCAGCCGCCGTCGGCGGTGATCACGAGCTTTGCCTGCGAATCGGTGATCCGGCCGCTCAGCGCTTCGGCCGAGAACCCGCCGAAGACGACCGTGTGCGGCGCCCCGATCCGGGCGCAGGCGAGCATCGCGATCGGCAGCTCGGGGATCATCGGCATGTAGATCGCCACCCGATCGCCCGTCTGCACCCCGAGCTCGAGCAGCGCGTTGGCCGCCTTGCTGACCTCGCGCTGCAGGTCGGCGAAGGTGATCGTGCGCGTGTCGCCGGGCTCGCCGATCCAGTGGTAGGCGACCTTGTGCCCGAGGCCGTTCTCGACGTGGCGGTCGACGCAGTTGTAGGCGAGGTTGAGCTTCCCGCCGACGAACCACTTGGCGAACGGCAGGTCCCATTCGAGGGTGGTGTGGAAGTCCTCGACCCAGTCGATGCGCTCGCGCGCCAGGCGCGCCCAGAACGCCTCGGGATCGGCCTCGGCCTCGGCGTAGAGGTCGACCTTGGCATTGGCCTGGGCGGCGAACGCCGGGTCGGGCGGGAACGTGCGGTCTTCGGCGAGGAGATTCTCGATCTCGGGCGACGGCGTCGGGGACGAGTCGAAGCTCACGGGAGGCACCCTTTCCGAGTGATCTGCTGGCCGGGCCATCCTACCGCGGCCGAGCGCGGCCGTTCGATGTCGCTCCCAGCGGGCTCGCTCAGTCGGAGTCGATCGCCAGGTCGTCGTCGGCGGGTCCGCGCTCCAGCTGCGTGGCCGTCAGGCCGGCCGCGGCAAGGGCGGACGGGTCGCGCGAGAGGATGACGCGCTGGGGCCGCGGGATCTCGATCCCGTTCGCCTCCAGCGCCGCAAGCAGGCGCTTTCGGAACTCGCCGCCGGCGGCCCATTGCTCCGGTGCCCGGATGGAGCCGAGGATCTTGATGGTCACGCCGTACTCGCCGAGGGCCTCGATCCGCTCCACCCGCGGCGTCTCGAGGACCCGTCGCTTCCAGACCGCGTCCGAGGCGAACTCCCGGCCGACCTTGTCGACGATCTCGATCACCTTGTCGATGTCCGTGCCGTACGCGACGGTGATGTCCTGGTTGATGCGAGCCCAGACCCGGGTCAGGTTGGACGCGACCTTGATCTCGCCGTTGGGGACCGTATGCACGACCCCGTCGAGGTCGCGGACCGTCGTTCGGCGCAGGTTGAAGTCCTCGACCGTGCCGTCGATGCCTGCCAGGCGTACGACGTCTCCCTTCGAGAACTGGTTCTCCAGCAGGATGAGGGCGCCGTTGAGGTAGTCGTGCACGAGCGTCTGCGCCCCGAAGCCGACCGCGATGCCGATGACGCCGAAGCCGGCGACCGCCGGCCCGATGTCGAGGCCGAGGGTGCCAAGAACCATGAGCGCCGCGATCGCAACGATGAAGAACTGGATCGCGTGGGCACCAAGGCCGTCGAGCGTGTCCATCCGCTTCTTGAGCTCGATGGCGCTCAGCTCCTGGGCTGTGCCCTCGGTGGCCTCGCGGTCGAGCAGTGCCTTGACGATCGAGTGCACGAACACGCTGGCGAGCCGCGTCGCGACGATCGCCACGACCAGTATCAGGGCGACCGGCAGCAGGTACTCGCCGGCGAAGGCCGCGATGTCGCTCCACGGTTGCTCGGTCAAGTCCGGCATGGGCCTAAGGGTAACGACTCGCCGGGTTGCTCCGCGGGCGGTCGGGTCGGCTCAGGCGGGCCGGCGGGGGCAGTGTCTAGGCCGTGGCGGGCACCGGGGCGGGTTCGCGGCTCGGGGCGGTGCCGCCCAGGCGGACCGAGATGGCCGCCGCGGCCTCGCGGGCCTGGGCCGCGAGCTCCGGGATGCGCCGCGGGGTCAGCCGGAATGCCGGCCCCCACACGTCCACGGCCGCGATCACGTTCCCTCGCGCGTCGTGGATCGGGGCGGCCACCGCATTGAGCCCCAGCTCGTACTCCCCGATCGCTGTCGCGTACCCGCGCCGCCGGATGCGAGCCAACTCCTCGAGGAGGGGCTCCAGCTCGACGATCGTCCGTTCCGTGTAGCTGACGAGGCCGCGCCGGACGATCCGCAACACGTCCCGCTCGGCCAGCGCAGACATCAGCACCTTGCCCGAAGCGACGCAGTGCAGGGGCGTGGCCCGTCCGGTCCAGTCCCCAACCGCGATGAGGTTGGGGCCGTCCGCCTGCGCGACGGTCAGCAGCGAATCGCCCTCGAGGATGCCGATGCCCGTGGTCTCATGCGTGAGGCGTGCCAGGCGTTCCAGCTCCGGGGACGCGATGCCCCGGAGGTCGAGCGTGCGCTCCGCCCGCTCGGCAAGCCGGATGACCACGAGGCCAAGCCGGTACTTGCCCGTTTCGTCGTCCTGCTCGACGAGGCCGCGCTTCTGGAGCGTGGCAAGAAGGCGAGAGGCCGTGGACTTGTGGAGGCCCAGCCGCCGCGCGAGCTCCGTCACGCCGGCCTCGCCCTGCGATTCGCCGAGTGCCAGGAGCAGGGCGGCCGCTCGATCGACGGAGCGGACCGCGTTGCCGTCGAGGACCATGGAGCCTCCCCTGTTCTGGCTTTAGCCGGCGCCGGGCGACGACATCGCGCCGTGAGCGGGCGGTGCTGGCACGCTGTGCGCGCGATCCTCGAGCGCCGCGTCGAGTGAGTCCGAGAACGCCGTCAGCACCCTGTCGATGATGTCGGCGTCGGCATGGGCCTCGCAGATGAACCACGGCTCACGCGAGTCGGGCTCGGGCATCGCGCCACGGGCATGCATGCCGATCGCGATCGCGTCGTACAGCTCGTGGTCCGTCGTGGCCCAGTCGCGGTACTCGGTCGCGACCTCCTCGCGGAACATGATCCCGAACATCGAAGGATGGCCGGTGAAGTGGTACGCGATACCGACCGGGTCGAGGATCTCGCGCAGACCATCCTGGATGGTGCGGCCGGTGGCGTGGATCGTCTCGAGCGCGTTCGTGTCACGGAGGATCTCGAGCGTCTTGACGGCGGCCGCCGCGGCCACGCGGTTGCCGGCGTACGTGCCGCCATGGCTGACCTTGTCGGGCAGCATGTCCATGACCTCGCGCCGCCCGCCGAACGCGGCCGCCGGATAGCCGTTGCCCATCGCCTTGGCGAAGGTGCCGATGTCCGGCTTGATGCCGAAGAACTCGGCAGCGCCCCCGCGCGCCAGCCGGAAGCCGGTCTTGACCTCGTCGAAGATCAGCAGGATTCCGAACTCCTCGGTCAGGGCGCGCATCTGCTGATGGAAGCCCTCGCGGGGCATGATCCCCTGGGCGTTGCCGAGGACCGGCTCGACGATGATCGCGGCGATCTCCTCGCCGTGCCGCTCGAAGATCCGGCGAAGGGCATCGATGTTGTTGTAGCGCGCCGGGATGATCGTTTCGGCGACGGCCCCGGGGATGCCGCGACCCCAGGCGAGCGCGACCGGGGCATCCGCGTCGCCGAGCTCGGACATGTCGTCCGGGCCGACGCTGATCAGGGCGTAATCGTGGACGCCGTGGTACTGCCCCTCGAACTTCACGATCTTCTCGCGGCCGGTGTAGGCGCGGGCGAGGCGCATCGCGTGCATGGTCGCCTCGGTGCCGGACACGGTCATGCGGGCCATGTCCACCCAGCCGGTGAGATCCTTCACGAGCTCCATCGCGCGGACCTCGTCCTCGCTGGTGAGGCTGAAGCTCACGCCCTTGCGCATACGCTCGTTGACGTAGTCGTCGACCCGGTCGTCGCCGTGGCCGAGGATCACCGGTCCATAGCCCATGCGGAGGTCGACGAACTCGTTGCCGTCGGCGTCCCAGACCTTGCCGCCCTTGCCGCGATCGACGTAGATCGTGCTCTCACCCCACGCCCGGAAATTCGAATCGGTGCCACCGGGGAGCGTCTTGAGCGCCCGCTGATACAGCGCGTTCTGGGCGTCGCGACGGAGCGTGGGCGTGGTCCGGGCGGCGGGTTCCGTGGCCATCGAGATCCTCGTTGTGGGGTGGTCGTCGGACGGGTAGCGACGCGGCCCATGGGACAGGCGTTGCGCGATGCGGGACGGCGGTCGACCCATCGTGCCACAGGCCCGTTCGCGTCGTCAACGCGACTTTCGTCGTGTTCTCGTCAGCCTGCCACGAATCCCGCGCCGTGCGGCGTGGTTCGTTGCGGATACGCCGGCTAGAGCCTCATTCAGCCGCGCTGGCTAGACTTCGTGGCCATGGGACGACGCGGCCCGAATGACCCGGTCAGCTTCTGGCTGCGCGATCCGGGCCCGCCCGCCGATCCGCCGCTCGCCGCCGGGGAGCACGTCGAGGTCGACGTCGCGATCATCGGCGCGGGCTTCACCGGCCTTTGGGCGGCCCTCGCCCTGACGGATACGGACCCATCCCTCCGGGTAACGGTGCTGGAGGCCGAGACCGTAGGGTTCGGGGCCAGCGGTCGCAACGGGGGCTTCTGCGAGGCCAGCCTCACGCACGGCCTCGCCAACGGGATCCGCCACTTCCCCGACGAACTGCCGCGCCTCGAGCGCGAGGGCATCGAGAACCTCCAGGCGCTGATCGCTTTCACCCGCGAGCACGGTATCGACTGCGACATCGAGGAGACCGGCACGCTCTCCCTGGCCGACCAGCCCTACCAGGTCGACGAGTTCCGGGCCTGGGTCGACGAGGCCGCCGAACACGGCGAGACGTTGGAGTTCCTGGATCGCGCGGCCGCCCGGGACGAGGTCCACTCCCC
>CAZFXH010000368.1:0-2928 GCA_964522905.1 uncultured Anaerolineaceae bacterium | reverse complement strand
ACCCCGGCCGAAACGATGGTCATCCGCGCGTACTTCGTTCTCGACGGCGACGTCGGCGTCGAAGGACTCGTGCCCACCCTGCGCGAAGTGCCCGAGTCGACGGCCGTGGCCCGGGCCGCGATGGACGCCCTGCTGCGTGGCGAGATCCTGGCTGACTACGACCGCCTCGCGTCGGCGATTCCCGCCGGCACGCGACTGCTCGGCCTGACGATCCGCGACGGGATCGCGACCGTCGACCTCTCCCGCGAGTTCGAGTCCGGCGGCGGCAGCGCATCGGCCTTCTACCGCCTCGGGCAGGTCACCTACACGCTGACCCAGTTCCCCACCGTTCGGGCGGTGCTCTTCCAGGTGGAAGGCAGGACCGTGACGACCTTCGGGAGCGAGGGCATAGTGCTCGAGGGGCCGCAGGTCCGTAACGACTACGAGGACCTGCTGCCCTCGATCTTCGTGGACCGGCCGGCGTTCGGGGCCGCGATCGGCAATCCAGCGCGTGTCACCGGCAACGCCAACGTCTTCGAGGCGAGCTTCCTGTTCGCGATCCTCGATGGGTCCGGCCGCATCCTCGTGGACGATCACTCGATGGCCACGTGCGGCACGGGCTGCCGTGGGACGTTCGACTTCACGATCCGATACACGGTCGCGAAGGCGCAGTGGGGCACACTTCGTGTCTTCTACGGCTCAGCTCAGGACGGATCGCCCCAGGACGTCCGGGACTATCCCGTCTGGCTGACACCCGCAAGCTGACTTCTCCTGGGGACCGGGCCCGACGGAGCGGCGATGGCCGTTTCGCCGGGCCTTGGTGTATCATCCGCAGGCTCTGTCGAACGAGCACCCTCGGTCGGGGCGTGGCGCAGCTTGGTAGCGCGTATCGTTCGGGACGATAAGGTCGGAGGTTCAAATCCTCTCGCCCCGACCAGCCTTCTCTCCTGGAGTCTTGGTGCCGCCCGGTGAACGTCATGGAAGATACCGCCGCAGACCTTCGCACCACCTCGGACGCGCTCCTGCGCGACCTCGAGGTCCTGGCCGCGATCGAGGACGAGAAGCGGACCCTACCCCCGGGTGATCCGCGACTGGTCGAGCTCGCGAAGCGCGTCGAAGACGTCGCACGTCGCGTGCTCTCGTCCACGGTCCGCCAGCGGAAGCTCACCGAGGTCGGCCTCGAGCAGGTCGAGGCGGACACGACCGGCGCGGCGGTCATCTCGATCGACGAGACGCCCCGCTCGATCGCCGACATCCTCACGGAATGGCGCGCCGCGGAGCGTCGAGCCGCCGAGGCCGCACCCGGCTCGGCGGAGGCGGCCGAAGCGCGAGCCCTCAGCGATCACCACCGCGAGGAGTACCGACGGGCGCTGAAGGATCGCGAATCGCCGCGCTGACGCTTGACCCGCTGAACCTGGGACTTCCGAGGTTTCCACCTCCCGCCCATTGATGCGTCTGCAACGCGCGCCGGGCTACGGTCCCCTCGATGGTGCCCCCGACTCAACAGCTTGGCAGGACGTGTGTCCTATGGTGATCCTGAATCCGCGCAGCGATGCCCGGTTCGTCGGTCTGGTCTCCGAGCTGATGGCGGACGCCGTCGGCGAGCCCGAGGGATTGCAGGCCGGGCTGCGCGCCGTGTTCCCCGACGCGGTGGTGCGTCGACGCGAGCTGAGCTCCGAATCGACCGACGTCTGGTATGTCTACCGGGATGGCCACTGGACCCCGGACTGAGCCATGAGATCCTGACCCGGGATCGCCTGACGGTCATACCGGGGATGGGTCTCGCCGCGCTGCTAGCATCGCGGCCACCATGGCGGACAAGACTTACGACTACGTCATCGTCGGCGGCGGCTCGGCGGGTTCGGCCCTCGGCAATCGGCTGTCCGCCGACCCGTCCACCCGCGTGCTCGTGCTCGAGGCCGGCCGCTCGGACTGGCGGATCGACCCGTTCATCCACATGCCGGCGGCGCTGACCTTTCCGATCGGCAGCCGGTTCTATGACTGGAAGTACGAATCCGAGCCCGAGCCGTTCATGCACGGCCGACGGATCTACCACGCCCGCGGCAAGGTGCTCGGCGGCAGCAGCAGCATCAACGGCCAGATCTTCCAGCGCGGGAACCCGCTCGACTACGAGCGCTGGGCCGCGGATCCCGGCATGGAGACCTGGGACTACGCGCATTGCCTGCCGTACTTCAAGCGCATGGAGACCGCGCTCGCGGCGGTGCCGGACGATCCGTGGCGCGGCCACGACGGGCCGCTGGTGCTGGAACGCGGCCCCGCGACCAACCCGCTGTTCACCGCCTTCTTCGAGAGCGTCCAGGAGGCCGGCTATCCGCTGACCGAGGACGTCAACGGATACCGCCAGGAGGGCTTTGCGGCGTTCGACCGCAACATCCACCGGGGCCGCCGGCTGTCGGCTGCGCGGGCCTATCTCCATCCGGTCATGGGCAACCGCAAGAACCTGGAGGTCCGGACGCGGATGTTCGTGACGAAGGTGTTGTTCGATGGGACGCGCGCGCTCGGCGTGGAGGTCGCGAAGGGTCAGGGCAGGGAGCGCATCCCGGCGGGGGAGGTGATCCTCGCCGGCGGGGCGATCAACACGCCGCAGCTGCTCCTGCTTTCCGGCGTGGGACCGGCCGCTGACCTTGGCGCCCTCGGGATCCAGGTGCTGGCGGATCGCCCGGGCGTGGGGCAGCACCTGCAGGACCATCTCGAGGTCTACATCCAGTTCAAGAGCCTCCAGCCGGTCTCGATGCAACCGACCGCGACCGAGCTCTGGCGGCGGCCCTTCATCGGCGCCCAGTGGCTGTTCCTGCGGAGCGGGCCTGGTGCCACGAACCATTTCGAGGGCGGCGGTTTCGTCCGTTCGAACGACGACGTGGCCTACCCGAACCTGATGTTCCACTTCCTGCCGCTCGCCATCCGCTACGACGGCTCCGCCGGAGCGCC
>CAZFXH010000367.1:0-1893 GCA_964522905.1 uncultured Anaerolineaceae bacterium | reverse complement strand
GCGCTCCAGGACCCGCGCCTCGCCGCGCGTGACGTCGTCCTGGTCTTCATGGGCTACGGGCGCCTCCGCTCGTGGCTCGATGAGCAGGTCGCGCGTCAACCGGGTCGGATCGTCGTGGTCGATGCGGTACCGCCGCACGAGCTCCTGGAGTACACCGTGGATGCCGATGTCGGGTTCGTCGGCCAGCCGCCACGGACCCTGAACCAGCGGCTGAACCTTGCCAACAAGTTCTTCGAGTACCTGCAGGTCGGGGTGCCGGTCATCTCCGCCGAGGGGACGGCGCATTGCCGTCTCACCCGGGAGCACGCGGTCGGCCGCTGCGCCGAGATCGACGCTCAGTCGATCGCCGCTGCCATCGATGAGCTCCTGGGCGCCGAACCGGGGGAGCGCGAACGGCTCCGGATCCACGCCCGGGCCGTCGGCCTCGAGCGGTACACGTGGGAGATCCACGGCGTGAAGGTCATCGAGTTGTACCGGACGCTCGAGGGCCGATCGAACCCTTGACGAAGCTGGGTCTGGAGCCCCTCAGCGCTCCGCTCGGCGGAACTCAGGTGGCGACGAACCGATCGACGTCGACGCCCCACGCTCGGGCCCTTGCACGGCCGGGCCGCAGCCGCTTGCTTGCCCGTTCGTCGGCGCTGTCGGGATCGAGGAAGTAGGCGAGCCATCGCCCGATCCGGTCGCCGTCGGGTGACAGCCCGGCCTTGACGTTGTCGATCCTCGCGATCGCCGCCGTGTAGCTCTCGACGTCTTCGCCGTAGACCGTCCATGTCGCCCGATCGAAGTCGTAGCGCGGGAGCATGGCGACCGAGATGCCCCGGGCGCGGTCGCGGTGCCACGGGGCGAGCGGATCGTCGGCGGCGATGGGCCCCGGGTCATACGGCTCCGGGTCGCTGGCCGCCACGTCGACCTCTGTCGAGCACCCCGGGCAGCGGACCGTCAGGTTGCCGCCGCCGATGATCGCGAGAAGTTCGTCCGCTACGCCGCCGTGGTCGACGGCCGTGGCGCAAGCTGGACAGACGATCTTCGTCATCGGGATCTCCTCTCCCGGGTCCGTCCCGGGCGTCACCGGACAGCGCCTGCGCGGCGTTCGGGTCCGGGGGACGCCCTCAGTATCGGTGGTCTCGAAGCTCCTGACAAGCTCGGGTGGGCGTCGCCGTCGGGCGTCAAACGCCCGATTCGTGCGGATTCCCGGCGGCGCTCGACACCGACGACGCGAGCCATCTACCTGCACCTGCCCCCGGATGGGAAGCTCGCATCCGCCTCGAAGCTCGATCGCTTCTTCGCCGATGCGGGCACTTACTGGTCAGGGGCGGGGGGTCAGCGGCTGTCGAGGCTCTCGCGGCGGTCGCCGGAAGGCCAGTTCTGAACGTGATACGGTCCCGAGCGGGCCGGTAGCTCAGTGGCAGAGCAGGGGACTTTTAATCCCTGTGTCGTGGGTTCGAATCCCACCCGGCTCACGACACCCAACGTGGTGGTGGCCGTTGAGGTCCGTTTCCCGGGCTGGACTCGGCCGCCAGACAGAGCCGGTCGGCCCCCTCGATCCGTGACGAACGGCCCGCAGGATATCTCACGCAACCGTGTGATACTCACGGAGTAGTGAGATGTACCGAGCCCGCGGTTTGAGATGACTCGCCTTCTGGCCAAGCTCGAAGACTTCCGGCTGCTGCCGTTCTTCGTCCTGTTCAGCATGGCCATCGGGATCGCGATCGGGAACGTCCTGTCGATCTCCGACTTCGCCCTCACCCCGCCGATCGACTCGATCAAGGCCATCGCCGGCGGGACGTTCGAGGCCAATGTCCCGAACCTGATCTCGCTCGGGGTGCCGATCGGGCTGTTCGCGATGATGTACCCGGCGATGACCAACATCCGGCTTGACGAGGTCGGGACCGC
>CAZFXH010000366.1:0-6383 GCA_964522905.1 uncultured Anaerolineaceae bacterium | reverse complement strand
CGCCGAGCAGACGATCCCGCTCCCGACCTCGCCCGCGCCCGTGGCGCCGGCGATCGAACCAGATCATCCGGACGCCGAGCAGACGATCCCGCTGCCCACGTCCCCCGCACCGATCGCCCCGGATATCGAGATCGAGTCGCGACCGGATCCCACGGTCCCGACCGAGCCGGAGTAGGTCAGGGGTTCTCGCAGAGGCGGAACTGGCCCGGGCCGCTGCCTCGGTAGTCGAGTTGGGTTCCGTTGACCTCGACGCTCACTTGGTAGCCATCCACGACGGCCTGGGTGTACATCTCGCCGGGCCGTGGGCAGCCGAGCGAGCCGTCGCCGTACGTCCGGGCCTCCGCGGCGACGATCTTCACCGTCGAGGCATCGACCCCGAGGCGTGTCGCTGCGTCGGCCACGATCGGATCGATGATCGAGTCGGGGAGTGCGCTGGCGCCACTCGAACCGGGCTCGTGACCGTTGGAGGGCGAGGCCGAGGACCCGATGGAACCCGAGCCGGCCCCGAGGTCTGTCGAGGTGCAGGCAGCGACGGCGACGAGCGCGGCAAGGATGGCGAGAGCAGGACGCAGCACGACCGGATGCTACGCCCATCGGCGAAACGGGCGTGCCGTCGACGAGCCGCAGATCAGCCGACGGCGACGAGGCTCGCGATCGGCCGCTCCATCGCGTTCGCTCGCAAGTGGGAACGCTCGACCGTTCGCGCCAGCGCGAGGCGGTAGGTCGCGTCCGTCTCAGGGAGAGGACGCTCCGCGAGCTCGCGGGCCAGCACGTCGGCCAGGCGGCGGTACTGGCGAACGACCTGGGAACGTGACCCGATCATGCCGTGCACCGCGATCAGGACCTCGTGCGCCTCTTCGCGTAGCGGGTCGCGGGCGATCAACCGCTCGGCCGCCTCGCGTGCGCCATCGACGTCGCCGGCGTCCAGCCGCTGGGCTGCGACCTTCGCGAGTGCGTCCTCGTAGCGGTCGGCCAGGCGCTCTCGTTCGGCCGCGAAGCAGTCGTGCCCGAGGCCCTCCGCAAGATCACCACCGTAGAGGGCCACCGCGGTCTCGGCGCCACACACGGGGTCGCCGACGCACAGCTCGAAGCGGTCGGCATCGAGTTGATGGACGGCGTCGGGCCGAAGACCAAGGGTCTCGGTGTCGGCCTCGATCATCGCCTCGAGGTCGAGGCCCGCCCCCGCGAGGGCGCCGCGCATCTGGTACAACGCCTGGCGCAGCGGCCCGGTCGCCGTGATCATCGATTCTGGCCACAGGTCCGTCGCGATCGCCTCGCGGGTGCGGGGCCGGCGGGTCAGCACGAGCAGGGTGAAGAGTGCCTGGGCGTGGCGGCCCACGATCCGGACTTCCTGCCCATCGGTGGTACGGACGGAGAAGCGGCCGAGGAGCGTGATCTCCAGGCCCGCCGGCCTGACGGTGCGGTGCGGCACGATGTCCCCTCGCAGCGGTCACGACGTCCGGCCCATCCCCCCGGAGGGCCGGACGTCGGACTCCGATCGGCACCACCCCCCAGGCTGGCCGATCCCTTCCCCCCATCACGGCCGGTGAGCCCTTCGACGACCGGCCGTATGACCGGCATGGTGTCTGCTGTGGCATCCGGCCGCGACGGAACGCGCGACACGCGACGTGTCGGCCAGCCGACACGCCGTGCACGGGTACACTCCCGGGACCGTGCCGATCGCTGTCATCGCGTTCGACTTCGACCCCCTCCTGCGCCTGGGCGACGGCCTCGTCGTTCGATGGCAGACGGTCGCGCTCGCCGGCGTTCTGGCCGCCTGTCTGATCGTCGCGGGGCTGCTCGCCCGTCGCGCGTCACTCCGGGCCGATGATCTCCTGTACATCGCCGTCGGTGCCGTGCCCGGGGCGGTGATCGGTGGGCGCCTCGGACAGCTGGCGATCGTGCCCGAGGCGTTCGGGGCCGGTCCGCTCAGCCTGCTGGACCCGGCGATCGGCGGGCTCGAGCTCGGGCTGGGAGTGGTCGGCGGCGCGGTCACCGGCGCCTACGTCGGCAAGCTGCTCGGAGCCCCGGTGGGCCGTTGGGCGCACGTGCTCGCGCTGCCGCTGCTCGTGGCGCTGGGGGGTGGAAAACTGGCGATGGCGCTCGGCGGCAGCGGCCAGGGATCTCCACTGGAGGCCCCCTGGTCGACCGCCTACCTCGGCCCGGGCCCGTGGGGTTCGCTGGCCCCGGAGCTCGCTTCGCATCCGGCTCAGCTGTACGAGGGCATCGCGAGCCTCGTCCTGGCGCTGGTGATGGTGCTCGGGGGCGTCGGCAGCCGATGGACCGCCACGGCCGGCCGCCGTCTGGTCGTCGTCATCGGGGCGTGGGCTGCCATCCGGGCGGTGGTCTCGATCACCTGGCGCGATCCCGCCGTGCTCGGGTCGCTTCCGGTCGGCGGCATCATCGCGGCCGGGATCGTCATCGGTGCGGCGCTGACGCTTCTCACGATCGCGCTGTGGGCGCGGCGGCGAGCGCGCTCTGGCACCACTGCCGACGGTGACGGACCTTCGTGGCCCGACCCGGAGACGCGCCCGCAGTTCTGAGGCTCCGCGTGACACCGGCAGATGGCGCCGACGGAGTATCGTGAGGGGCACTTCCACCCGCCCGCGTCGCCGGGCCGCGAAACCGCCGCCGCACGAGGATCCCTCCATGACCCAGGTCGCCGAACCCGAGATCTCCAAGACGACCCCCCCCGGACGAGTGAGCCACTGGATCGACGGGCGGTTCGTGCCGGGCACTTCCGGTCGCGAAGGCCCGGTGTACGACCCTGCGACGGGATCGCTGGCGCGTCATGTCGACTTCGCCTCGGTCGATGAGGTGGCGGCGGCCGTGGCGGCAGCGAAGGCCGCATTCCCGACCTGGCGCGCCACGTCGCTGTCGAAGCGCACCGACATCATGTTCAAGATCCGCAACCTCGTCGATCAGCGCCGTCATGAGCTAGCGGCGCACCTGACCGCCGAGCACGGCAAGGTCCCCTCCGACGCCCTGGGTGAGATCGCCCGTGGCCTGGAGAACCTCGAATTCGCGACCGGGATCCCGCACCTCCTCAAGGGCGGCTTCAGCGAGCAGGTCAGCACCGGCGTCGACGTCTACCAGATCCGCCAGCCGCTCGGGGTCGTGGCGGGCATCACCCCGTTCAACTTCCCGGCCATGGTTCCGATGTGGATGTTCGGGACGGCCATCGCGACCGGCAACACGTTCATCCTCAAGCCGTCGGAGAAGGATCCATCGGCGGCCAACTTCCTGGCCCAGCTCCTTCACGACGCGGGCGTGCCCGATGGCGTCTTCAACGTCGTCCACGGCGACAAGGTCGCGGTCGATGCGATCCTCGAGCACCCCGACATCGCGGCCGTCTCGTTCGTCGGGTCCACGCCGATCGCGCGGCACATCTACGAGACCGGGACCCGAAACGGGAAGCGCGTCCAGGCCCTCGGCGGCGCCAAGAACCACATGATCGTCCTGCCGGACGCGGACATCGACATGGCTGCCGACGCCGCCGTGTCCGCCGCGTACGGTTCGGCCGGCGAGCGCTGCATGGCGATCAGCGTCGTCGTCGCGGTGGGCGATGTCGCCGACCCGCTGGTGGAGGCGCTCAAGGTCCGCCTGCCGAAGATCAAGGTGGGCCCGGGCACGGATCCCGATGCCGAGATGGGCCCGCTTGTGACGCGCGAGCACCGTGACAAGGTTGCGACCTACCTCGATTCAGCACCGGCCCAGGGCGCGGACCTCGTGGTCGATGGTCGCGAGCACGTCCTCTACCAGGAAGGAAAAGGATTCTTCCTGGGCGTGTCGCTGCTCGACCGGGTGAGCCCCGAGATGGAGTGCTACCGGAACGAGATCTTCGGGCCGGTCCTCGAGGTGATCCGCGTGCCGACGTACCTGGAGGCCGTCGGGCTCGTCAACGACAACCCGTACGGCAACGGGACGGCCATCTTCACGCGTGATGGTGGCGCGGCCCGGCAGTTCCAGTTCGAAGTGAACACCGGCATGGTCGGCATCAACGTGCCGATCCCGGTGCCCGTGGCGTACTACAGCTTCGGCGGCTGGAAGGCGTCGCTGTTCGGCGACCTGCACATGTACGGCCCGGAGGGCATCCAGTTCTACACGCGGGCCAAGATCGTGACGTCGCGCTGGCCGGATCCGGGCACGTCCAAGGTCGACCTGGGCTTCCCGCGCACCCGCTAGGCAACGCGGCCGGGGCGGCGCCGATCAACGGTCTGGGTCGAGGATCGGGCGCAGCAAGACCTCGACGTTCGTGTCGTAGGCGCCTCGTTCGACGCGCACCAGCACGATCGTATCGAGCGGCGGCAGGTCATCGGCGATCTCCGGGAAGTCGCGCAGGTCGCCGGCGTGCACCCACACCGTGTGCTCGAACCACGGTGTGATGCGGCGTTGATTGATGTTGAGGAAGCTGTCGTAGATCACGAGTGTGGTTCCGGGCACGACCCTGCCGCTGCCGGACGTCTTGTGGACCTCGATGTCGCGCGCGTTCCCGAGGTCTACGGCCGTCGGCACGATGGACTCGTGCACCACGATCGATGGACGGACGATGTACTTGGGCAGGATCGCGTCACGCGGTTTCCCCATCAGGCGAGCCAGTTCCATGGGGTAGTGCGTCCGGCCATCGATCGTGATCTCGCGCGGGTCCCAGACCCCGGGAGCGAGCGACTCCACCAGCGCCGCGATCGCCGGCAGGGCCCCAGCCGGGGTCCAGTGCGAGTCCTGCGAGAAGTAGAGCGGCAGATCGGAGCGGTCGCGCTCGGCGAGGACGGCGGTCCACATGTCCACGGTGTACTCGGGCCGCGCAGCCATGGCCGCGCGGACCTCGTCCCGAGCGGCGTCGGTGCAGGGTTCCGGCATCGGTAGGTCCTCGCGCAGGCGGTCGGGGTAGACCGCATGCTTGTCGGGCGCGATCGCGAATCGCAACTCCACGTTCGCGGCTTCTGCCTGGACGGCGGCGGCGTCTAGGGCGCGAATCTGCTCCGTCGGCGGGACGTCGCACGTGGGCATCAACTCGCCGATGAAGAAGAGCCAGTCATCGCGGCCGAGAACGACGTCGGGATCGGTGGATCCGTGGAGCAGGCTGTAGTCGAGCGTGGCGTACGCGCTCACGGCCACATCCCGAGCCGGGAGGTTCCGTGCCACATAGTCGTCGATGGCCTGGTACGTGCCGGGCTCGGTGAGGGCTCGCGCATCGATCGTCGGCAGTTCGCTCTCCGCCCGATTCTCGAGCTCTGGCGGGCGGACGCCGGCGATCAGGGCGAGGCCGGGCATCGCCAGGACCGCCACGAAGATCAGAACGACGAGGCGATCCCAGCGGGACGTCGGGTGGAGGATCGGGTCCGGCATCAGAAGCGAAAGTACAGGAACGGGCTGAATCCAGCCGCGATCAGGAAGACGATGGATGCCGGGAACACCGCCCCCACCGCGGCAAGCCGAAGCAGCCGAGTGCCGGGCGTCGCACCCCGCTCCAGCCGGACCCCGGTGACCCAGTCCCGCGGCAGCAGCACGCTCGATGCGCCGATCATGAGCGCGATCGCCGCCAGGGGATCGAGTGCCAGGGCGACGTCGAGGGTCAAGCTGCCGACCGGCCGCAGGAGCGCCTCCATGTAGCCGAGTGCGTACGGCAGGTCAGGCGAGCGGAATAGGATCCAGGCGAAGAGCACGAGGGCGATCGTGCGAACCTGACCGACGATGGCGCGGCCGCTTTCCCCGTTCCCTCGGCCCACCCCGGTCGCTCGTTCGACCAGCAGCAGGAGGCCGTGGAATGCGCCCCACAGGACGAACGTCCAGGCCGCCCCATGCCACAGGCCGGTGATCAGGAACACGATGATGAGGTTCCGGTAGGTCAGCAGCGACGAACTGCGGTTGCCACCCAGGGGGATGTACAGGTAGTCCCGGAACCATCGCGACAGCGACATGTGCCAGCGACGCCAGAACTCCGTGATCGAGCGCGCCCCATAGGGACGGGCGAAGTTCTCCGGCAGGTGGATGCCGAACATCTGGGCGATGCCGAGCGCCATGTCGCTGTAGCCGCTGAAATCGAAATACAGCTGGACGGCATACGCCACGACCCCGACGACGGCGGTCATCGTATTGAGCTCACCGGTCGGGGTGGCAAACGCCGCATCGGCGATCGGGGCGACCGTGTCCGCGATGAGGACCTTCTTGCCCAGGCCGTGACAGAACCGATAGATGCCGGCCGCGAACTGGCTGGCCGTTTCGGTTCGGGCGACCAGCTGGTCGCGGATCTCGTGGAAGCGCACGATCGGGCCCGCGATGAGCTGCGGGAAGAACGCGATGTACAAGGCGAAGTCGATAGGACTCGATAGGTGCCGCGCGGTTCCGCGGTAGACGTCCATGAGATAGCTCAGCGAGTGGAA
>CAZFXH010000365.1:0-8937 GCA_964522905.1 uncultured Anaerolineaceae bacterium | reverse complement strand
TACCGCGACACGGCGGACCGGGCGGGGTTCCTCATCCGCACCGAGCGGGCCTATCGCGACGTCTGGGAGGCCTATCGCCCGTCCGGCCACGCTCGGCTGCTGTTCGCACAGTCGGCGGAGGGAGAGCCGCTCGCAACGCTCTTCCTCGTCCGTTGCGGCCCGCGGGTGGTGGAGCCGTACGGCGGCATGACCCAGGCCGGCGCCGAGAATCGCGCCAACTATCTCCTCAAGTGGGAAGCGATCCGGACCTCTCGCGAGCAGGGCGCGACGACCTACGACCTGTGGGGCCTCGCGACGGGCGGAATCGCCCACTTCAAGACCGGCTTCGGGGGTCGGGAGGTCCGCTACATCGGGGCGTGGGACCTCGTGCTCGACCCATTCGGGCGTGCCGTGTACGAGGGAGCGGTGCGGGCCCGCGTCTGGTGGTCGCGCCGGCGCCACGGCCTGGATGGCAGCGGGAGCGCCTCCGCCTTCGGAGCTGCCGAGTGATCGTCGGCGAGGCGGCTCCAGACAGCCCCGACGATCGGGCCGACTGGGACCGGCGCACCGTGAAGGCCCCTGGTGGTCACGTGTACCAGTCGCTGGCCTGGGCGGAACACCGCGCCGCGTCCGGATGGCGGCCGCGCTACCTGCGCTTCGATGATGGCTTTGCGGTGCTGGCCCTCGAACGATCGTGGCCGATGGTCGGAGGTTCGAGCGCCTACCTGCCGCGTGGGCCGATCGGCGCCGGGGAGTCCGCCGAGGTCAGCGCGAGACGCCTGGTGGCCGTCGGCGACTACCTGGCCCGCCAGGGCGTGGACGTCCTGGCGACGGATGCCGAGATCCCGGCAGAGACGGGCTATCGAGAGCGGATTCGTCGGTCAGGCTTCCGGCCGATCCCGGAGATCCAGCCGTCGCGCCATCGGATCTCGCTGCCGCTCCCCCCGGATGCGACCGACGAGTCCGTCCGCGCGGGTCTTGGCAAGTCGACCCGGCAGCGCATCAAGGGCGCCGAACGCGCCGGCCTAGGAGTCTCGCGCTACGACACGGCCGGCTGGACGGACGACGAGGGCCTGTTCGCGGGACCCGCCCGTCCGCTCGGCGAGGCCCTGCACGGTTTCTACTCGATGCTCGAGTCCACCGGTGGCCGGCGCGGCTTTCATTTCGGCCCGCGCACCGCCTTCGTTCCCTGGTGGCAGCTCGCCCACGATCGCGGCCTGCTCGTGTACCTCGAAGTGAACGACGATTCCGGGAGCTCGACCGGCGGGCTGGTCCTGTACCGCCATGGTGAGCGGCTGACGACCGTCCACTCCGCGGACCGAACGGGCGCCCGCACGGATCACCCGGGCCTGATGCACCTGTTGCGCTGGCGGGCGATCCAGCTGGCGATGCGCGAGGGCCGTAACGAGATGGATCTGGGTGGGGTGGACATCGCGCCCTATCACCGTGAGCCGGTGGATGGCGAGCCGATGTTCGGCCTGTACGAGCACAAGCGCTCGTTCGGGGCGACGTGGGTCGAGATGACCGGCGCGCACGAACGGGTCATCCGGCCGTGGCGCAATCTCGCCGGGCGCGCCGCGGCGCGTGCCGCCAGGCTCCTGCGGCGATGAGTCCCTTCTCGGCATGAGCCCTCGCCGAAGATGAACGATCGACCCGGAGCCGGCGACCCGCCCGGCCCGCGCCCGCCCGGCGCGCGCCCGCTCGGCGACCCGCTCGGCCCGCGCCGGCTCGGCGAGCTCATCGCACGCCTCGCCGCCGAGGGACGCCTCCGCGGCACACGCCTCGACGGACGGGCCGCCGGCACCGCCGCGCTTGCCGACATTCCCGTGACCGCCGTGACCCACGACTCGCGCACCGTCAAGGTCGGCGCCCTCTTCGTCGCGGTCCCCGGCCAGCATGCGGATGGCCACGACTTCGCGGCGGCCGCAGCGGGACAGGGCGCCACGGCCCTCATCGTCGAGCGGCCACTCCCGGATGTGGCCGCCGCGCAACTCGTCGTGGATGCGGCCCGCCCGGCCCTCGCCAGCGCGGCGGCATGGTGGTACGGCGATCCGTCGCACGAGCTCACCGTCGTTGGCATCACGGGCACGGACGGCAAGACCACGACCGCCTACCTGGCCGTGGCCGCGCTCGAGGCCGCGGGCCGCCGGGTTGGGATGATCGGCACCATCGCGACGCGGATCGGCGGCCGGACGGAAGCTCACGAGGCGCACGCCACGACCCCCGAAGCCCCCGAGCTCCAGGCTACGTTGCGCGCCATGGTCGACGCCGGCGACGACATCGCCGTCGTCGAGACGACGTCGCACGGGCTCGCGCTCGATCGGGTCGGGAGCGTCGCCTACGACGTCGCGATCGTCACGAACCTGACGCACGAGCACCTGGAGCTCCACGGGACGTGGGAGGCGTACCGGGACGCCAAGCTGTCGCTGTTCGATCGCTTGCGGACTGCTCGCGACGTCCGCAAGCCCCGCCCGGTCCCGACGGCGGCCATCGTCAACATCGACGATCCCTCCGCCGGCGCATTCATCGGCACGGCTCGCGACGCGGGTGCCCGCGTGCTGACCTACGGCACCGAGACCGCGGCGGACGTTCGCGCGACCCGCATCACCGAGGACGCCGACCGCCTTCGCGCGGACATCGAGACGGCCGCGGGCGAAGCGACCCTCGAGCTCCGGCTGGTCGGCCGCTTCAACGTCCACAACGCGCTCGCGGTCGTCGCCCTCGGTGAGGTCCTCGGACTCGATCCGGCAGCGGTCCGGGAAGGCCTCACCTCGCTCGAAGGCGTCCCCGGCCGCATGGAACGGATCGAGGCCGGCCAGCCGTTCGGCGTCGTGGTCGACTTCGCGCACAGCCCGGCCTCGCTCCAGACCGTCCTCGACCTGCTGGCTCCGGCCGCGGCGGCCCGTGGCGGGAGCCTGATCGCGGTCTTCGGTTCGGCCGGCGAGCGTGACACCGCCAAGCGGCCGCAGATGGGCCGGATCGCCGGCGAACGGGCCCGCCTCGTGATCGTGACGGACGAGGACCCGCGCGGCGAGGACCGCGAGACCATCCTCGACGAGATCGCCCGGGGCGCGGAAGCGGCCGGCAAGCGGCGCGACCAGGACCTGCAGCTCATCGCGGACCGGCGGACGGCGATCGCCACCGCGTTCGAGGCCGCACGCCCCGGCGACATCGTCCTGCTGGCAGGGAAGGGACACGAGCGCTCGATCATCGGTCCGGACGGCGAACGGGCGTGGGACGAACGGGCGACGGCGCTCGCGCTGCTGGCCGAACTCGGGTACCGGGGCTGACCCGGGACGACCGGCCACCCTGACTGCGCCGGAGCCGCTGCTATCCTTTCGGGCCATGGCCGCGACCACGCCTCGCTCCAAGACCAGCCGAAAGCCCGCCGTCGTCGAGAAGACGCCGGTCAAGACGCCGGTCAAGACCCCGGTCAAGACCCCTGTGGCCGAGGCACTCGCGGCCCTGGCCGTCGAGAAGCAGGCGCGAGCGAAGACAGCGAAGCGGCGTGGTTCGCGTGACCAGGTCCTGTCGCGCACGACCGCTGGCGGCAAGTTCGATCTCCAGGTCCTGCGCACCGCGCTCAATGATTCGGTCGCCGCGCATCACCCCACGGCCGACCTCAAGGCGGTCGACGCCGCCTTCGACCTGGCCGTCGAAGCCCACGCCAGACAGCGTCGAGCGACCGGGGAGCTGTACGTCACCCACCCGATCGCCTCGGCCCAGATCGTGGCCGAACTGGGCATCGACCCGATCGCCGTCCAGGCTGCACTCCTGCACGACGTCCCCGAGGACACCGAGTACAGCCTGACCGACATCGAGGAGCGCTTCGGGGACGAGGTCGCCCACCTCGTGGACGGCGTCACGAAACTGTCCCGCTTCAGCACCCACAGCCACGAGCAGCAGCAGGCCGAGAACATCCGAAAGATGCTGCTCGCGATGGCCCAGGACATCCGTGTCGTCCTGATCAAGCTCGCCGACCGCCTCCACAACATGCGCACGCTGTACGGCCTGCCGTCGGAGAAGCAGCAGCGCATCGCGCGCCAGACCATGGAGATCTACGCGCCGCTCGCCGAGCGCCTCGGGATCTGGCAGATCAAATGGGAGCTCGAGGATCTCGCCTTCAAGGCGCTCGAGCCCGAGCGTTTTCGCGAGCTGGCAAAGCTTCTCGACACGCGGCGCAAGGGTCGCGAGACGTACATCGACCGGGCGATCGCCGAGCTCAAGCCGCAGCTCGAAGCCGCCGGGATCGAGGCCGACGTCCAGGGCCGACCCAAGCACATCTACAGCATCTGGAAGAAGATGCAGCGCAAGAGCGCGGAGTTCGGCGAGATCTACGACGTCTACGCCATCCGGCTGCTCGTCGAAGACGTGCGTGACTGTTACGCGGCGCTCGGCATCGTCCACAGCATCTGGCGACCCATCCCGGGCCAGTTCGACGACTACATCGCCGTGCCCAAGAACAACCTGTACCAATCACTCCACACCGCGGTCATCGCCATCGACGGCAAGCCGCTCGAGATCCAGATCCGGACCAACCAGATGCACCAGGTGTCCGAGGTCGGCATCGCCGCCCACTGGCGATACAAGGAAGGTACGAAGTCCGACCGCGAGTACGACGCCAAGCTCGCGTGGCTGCGCCAGCTCATGGACTGGCAGCGCGACGTGTCGGACGACGCGACCGAGTTCGTCGAGGGCATCAAGCTCGACATCTTCCAGGACCAGGTCTTCGTCTTCACGCCCAAGGGCGATATCAAGGACCTGCCGGCGGGCGCGACGCCACTCGACTTCGCCTACCGCATCCACACCGACGTCGGCCATCGCACGATCGGCGCCAAGGTGAACAACCGGCTCGTCCCGCTCGACTACCGACTCAAGAACGGCGACATCGTCGAGATCGTCACGACGAAGGGCGAGCACGGCCCGTCACGCGACTGGCTGAACGTGGTGCGCACGAGCCACGCTCGCGAAAAGATCCGCCAGTGGTTCAAGCGCAAGGACCGCGACGAGAACATCATCCACGGCAAGGAATCGCTGGAGCGGGAGCTCCGACGGCTCGCGCGAACGTCGATCGGGGCCGTGGGGCAGGACAAGATCGGCGAAGTCGCGCGCCAGTTCAACTACGACACCGCCGATGACTTCTATGCCGCGATCGGGTATGGCGCGGTAAGCCCTCAGACCGTGGTCATGCGCCTGGGCGTGGTCGACGACGGCCAGAGCCAGCTGCCCACGGTCGCGCCGCCGCAACAGGTCGCGCGGAGCGGTGGCGTCCGGGTCAAGGGCGTCGGCGACCTGCTGGTCCGGTTCGCCAAGTGCTGCTCGCCGATCCCGGGCGATCCGATCGTCGGGTTCATCACCCGAGGCAAGGGCGTGACGGTCCACCTGCAGCAATGCCCGACGGTCGTCAACGAGCGCGAGGTCAGCCGGCTCATCGACGTCGAATGGGAGGCCGAGGCGACGCAGACCTATCCGATCGCGATCCGCGTAGAGGCGTACGACCGGACCGGGCTGCTGAGCGACATCACCCAGGTCGTGGCGGAGAACAAGGTGAACATCGTGGCCGCGGCTGTCGGCGTCACGCCGGATCACACGGCCGTGGTGACGGCAACGCTCCAGGTCCACTCGGTGTCGCAGCTGGCTCGGGTCATGGGCCGCATCGAGAACCTGAAGGACGTGATCAACGTCCAGCGCGATCTCGGCTGACCATTCGGGACACCTCGCGTCCGCCTTGACATCCGGATGGACTTAGCTAGACTTGGTCCATGTCAGCCGAAATCGTGAACGTCCATGCCGCCAAGACCCACCTGTCGCGGCTCCTTGAACGCGCTGAGGCCGGCGAGGAGATCGTCATCGGTCGCGCTGGCAAGCCGATCGCCAAACTGGTCCCGTATCACGCGGAACGCCCGAAGCGGGTCTTCGGCCTCCTCAAGGGTCAGATCGTAGTGCATGGCGATTTCGATGCCGACAACGAGGAGATCGCGGCCGAGTTCTATCGTGACGACCCTGACGACCCCCTCGGATGAGGCTGTTGCTCGATAGCCAGATACTGATCTGGGCCATGGCAGACGACGCTCGCCTCCGGATACATGTCCGAGAGGCAATGCAGACGGCCGAGGTCGTACACGTTTCGGCAGCGTCGATCTGGGAGATCGCCATCAAGCGAGCAAAGGGCAGGCTGTCGGTCCCCGACGACCTCGTCGATCGTGTCGGCCGGGCAGGGTTCCAGGCTCTGCCCGTGACCATCGAACATGGCTGGCTCGCGGGTTCGCTGCCTCGCCTGCACGATGATCCGTTCGATCGGGTCATGGTCGCGCAGGCGATCGCCGAAGGCCTGACGATCGCGACGACCGACAGGCGGATCCGCGAATACGGCGTCCCCGTGCTCGCTGCCTGACGCCCTAGACTCGCATCGATGCCGACCTTCAAGTCCCCTCGCGGCACGCGCGACCTCCTGCCACCCGACACTGCCGCGTGGACGCGCCTGGAGCGGCTCGCCGCGGACCTGGCCCTTCGCTATGGCTACGGCCGCATCGAGACCCCGATGTTCGAGCAGACCGCAGTCTTCGAGCGCGGCGTCGGCGAGGTGACCGACATCGTCGAGAAGGAGCTGTTCCGGATCGTGCCACGGACCGAGGAGGCCGAGTCGTGGGCGCTCCGCCCCGAGCCGACCGCCGGGATCGTCCGGGCCTACGTCCAGCACGGGCTGCAGACCTGGCCGCAGCCCGTGAAGCTGTACGAGATCGGTCCGATGTTCCGCTACGACCGGCCGCAGGCGGGCCGGTACCGCCAGTTCTGGCAGTTCGACGTCGAGGCCATCGGCGACCCCGGGCCGGCGATCGACGCGGAGATCATCGAGCTCGGGACGCGGTTCTACGCGGACGCCGGGTTGACCGGCGTCGAGGTCCTCCTCAATTCGATCGGCGATGCTGCCTGCCGCCCGGCGTATGTGGCCGATCTGGCCGAGTACTACCGCGGGCACGCCGCGGATCTGCCGCCGGTCGAGCGCGACCGGCTGGAGCGCAACGTCCTGCGCCTGCTCGATTCGCGGGACCCGGCGATGGTGGCCATCAATGCCGGCGCGCCGCGCATCACGGACCGGCTGTGCGAAGCCTGCGCGGACCACTTCGCGAGTGTTCGGGCGCACCTGGATGCCGTGGGGGTGGCATATCGGCTCGAGCCGGGCCTCGTTCGCGGCCTGGACTACTACACGCGCACCGCCTTCGAGTTCTACATCAGCGGTCGAGAGGGCCAGCAGCAGGCGCTCGGTGGCGGCGGCCGCTACGACGGCCTCGTGGAGCTCCTGGGTGGGCGCCCGACGCCTGGCATCGGCTTCGGGGTCGGGCTGGACCGCCTGCTGCTGGCGGTGGGCGAGCAGCAGGGCAGGGAGGTCGCGCCAGGGGCCCCGCCGACGGTGGTCGTGGTCGGCGCCGATCCCGACGATACTGTGAGTCGCCTCAAGATCGCGACGGAGCTCCGGGGGGCGGGGCTCACGGCGCGCGCGGAACTCGGGCGGCGAAAGCTCGGCAAGCAACTCGAGTCCGCGGCAAAGGAGCACGCGCACTTCGCGATCATCGTCGGCGACGAGCTGGGGGACGGCGACGTGCAGCTTCGGGACCTGCCGGCCGGTACCCAGAAGGTCGTCCCGGTCGCGGACGTCGGGCGGGAGATCGCGCGGGCCCATGCGGCCCACCGCCACGGGGTCGGCGATTGACGGTCGGAGGACAATCGAACCCTCGGATCGAGCGGGTCGGATCACAGGTGCCATCATGCGTATCGCCACTCCATTCCCGGCCACCGTCCTTCGTGAGCCGTCGGCGTCGGCGACCTGCACGTGCGAGCATTGGGCTTATTGCGACCACGCCTGCCACCATCGGTCCTGTGACCCGACCGAGAACGCGTGCGACATCGGCTTTCTGCCCGATGACGGCGGCATCACCCGGTGGGGGTGCGCAGCCTGCACGCCCGGCGAGGGGGCGCCACATATCCTCGGCTGCGAGCTCATCGGCTGGAACGTTGCGGCCCGACAGGATCTCTCGGCCCCGCAGGACGTTCCGGCCTGAATCGCCGAGTGGAGCTACTTCATCCACCCACCGCGTGAGGATTTCGCCGACACGATGACCGCCGGGGAGGATCCGGTCATCGCCGGCGGCTTCGCGACGGGCGAGCTCCGGCCGTTTCGGGTGTCGTTGCTGCGCGGCCGGGACTGATCGGGCGATCGCACGACGCGAACACCGGACCGAATACCATGACGCGGCCATGAGTGACCCGACGCCGAGCCTTGCCACGCCCTACCGCACCCATACCGCTGGTCAGTTGCGCGCGACCGACGCCGGGACCGAGGCGCGGCTCGCGGGCTGGGTCCACCGCCGGCGCGACCACGGACAGCTCATCTTCCTCGACCTTCGCGACCGCCACGGGATCACCCAGGTCGTCGTGGACAAGGCCGATTCCCCCGACGCCCACTCGACCGCGAGCCGGGTCCGGAGCGAGTTCGTCGTCGCGGTCCGCGGCACGGTCGCGAAGCGCCAGCCGGGTACCGAGAACCCGCGGCTCCCGACCGGCGACATCGAGCTCCAGACGACCGATCTCGAGATCCTGTCCGAGGCCAAGACCACGCCCTTCTACATCAACGAGCCCGACGCGCCGGTCGACGAGGGCCTGCGGCTCAAGTACCGCTACCTCGACCTCCGTCGCCAGCCCATGGCCGACCGCCTCCTGCTGCGCAGCCGCATGGTCCAGGCGATCCGTGAGGTCCACCACGCCAACGGCTTCGTGGAGGTCGAGACGCCGACGCTCATCAAGAGCACACCGGAAGGGGCGCGCGACTTCATCGTGCCGAGCCGGCTCCAGCCCGGCAGCGTGTACGCGCTCCCGCAGAGCCCGCAACAGCTCAAGCAGCTCTTGATGGTGGCCGGCGTCGACCGCTACTTCCAGATCGCCCGCTGCTACCGCGACGAG
>CAZFXH010000364.1:0-6629 GCA_964522905.1 uncultured Anaerolineaceae bacterium | reverse complement strand
CCGTTGTTGAGCATGACGCCGTAGTCGAAGTCGGTCAGGCGGCCGTTGCTGATCGTGACCGAGTCGAATCCGTTGTTCAGGATCCCGGCGCCGATCGACTTGCCGTCGATCGTCCGGCCGTTCAGGTCGATCGTGATGTTGTTGGCGCCAATGATCAGGCCGTGACCAAGGCAGTCGCCGAGGTTGTTGTTGACGATGATGCTTTGGGTGATCTTCTGGCCGCAGAACACCGTCCTGGCGACCGGGGTCGCGCCGACGTTCCAGACGTACGCGGCCGGGACGCCGTCACGCGGGTCGGTCGGGTCGGGTGTGCTGGGGCTGTCGACGTTGCCGTTCACGTCATCGACGTTCCCGGCCAGGTCGACGGCACGCACCTGGAAGATGTGCTCGACGCCGGGAGTCAGCCCGCTGACGGTGTGCGGCGAGGTGCATGTGGTCCAGGCGGGCTCACCGCCGGCCATCGCGCCGTCGAGCCGGCACTCGAACGCGAGCTCTTCGGTCAGGGTCTGGTTGTCGGTGCCGGTGAAGGTGAACGTCGCGCTCGTCTTGACCGTGACTGGATCCGGCCCGGACAGGATCTGCGTGTCGGGGGCGGTCGTGTCCGGTGGCGGCGGATGGACCCACCAGCTGTGCGACGCCGGGGTGGTGTCGCGATTGCCGCCGAGGTCGATCGACCGCACCTCGAAGATGTGGCCGCCGTACTCGAGGTTCGTGTACTGCTTCGGCGATTCGCAGGATTCGAAGGGCAGCATGATCTCGGACGGCATGTCGGCAGGCGCGAGCTCATCGTTGAACTCGTCGTACCACGTGCGGCATTCGTACGTGAGGTTGTAGCCGGCGGTTCTGTTGTCGCTGCCGGCGAACGTGAACGCTGCCGAGCGGTTCGTGGTGTCGTACCGCGTCCCGGCCGCGTCGGTGATGAGCTCGCCCGGCGCGGCGGTGATGCGCGTGTCCGGCGCCAGGCCGGCGACGAGGCAGTCGACGCCCTGGGTCTCGCCCGGGCCGCACTCCTCGCTGCCGTCCTCCTCGACGCCGGCCGTGATCAGCCAGCTGAACGACTCAGGCATCAGGTCGAAGTTGCCGGCCTGATCGACGGCGCGCACCTCGAAGTTGTGGGTCACGCCGGGCTCGAGCGACAGATACGTCTGCGGGCTGACGCACTCGACCCAGAACTCACCCTCGGGCGGCTCGTTCGGGTCGGGTGGCTCATTCGGGTCGGGCGGCTCGAGGACCGGCTCCTCGGGAGGCAGCTCCGGGTCGGGCGGCGCATCGAGGCGGCACTCGAAGGTGAGGGCCGTGACGGGATCGCTGTTGTCGGTCGCTGTGAAGGTGAAGACCGCCGTCTCGTTCGCCGTCTCATTCGGCGGCGTCGACAGGAGCACCGTGACCGGTGCCTCAGCGTCGGGCGGCGTCATGTCCGGTGCGTCTCCTGGCTGACAGGTGACGCCGAGGCATTGGACTGCGCCGGGGAGGCCGAGGAAAACGCCATCGGAGTGGTTGCCGCTGGCCGTGTTGCCGCCGCCGTCGACGTTCGCCACGTTCGGATCGGCCGGGTCGACCTCGCCGGCGATGATCCCGTATCCGGAGTTGTTGTGGGCCGCGTTGTTGCGGATCGTGTGGCCCGCGACGGCGATCGAGAGGCCGCTCTCGGCGTTCTGGTTGGCTGTGTTGCCATCGAACAGCGCGCCGCCGACGGCGAAGCCGTTCGCGTCGAAGGCGCCGCCCTCCATGGAGATGCCCGAGCCGCCGGAGTTGTTGGCGACGTTGTTCCTGATCGTCATGCCGACGCCGTTGCCCAATCCGATGCCCGCCTGCAGCGAGTTGGACACGTCGTTCCCTTCGACGATCAGCGAGTTGGTGTTCGACGCGTCGACGCCCGTCGGGTTGTAGCGCAGGTCGCTGTTCTTGACCGTGCTGCTGCTCGAGTTCGCGATCACGACGCCGCCGTCCGACTGCTGGTGGGAGGTCACGCCGTCGATGACGATCCGGTCAGAGTCCTGGACGATCACCCCCGCGTCGCCGTTCCGGAGGAGCACACCGCCCGTCACGGTATTCCCGTGCGACCCCTGGTGGATGACGATGCCGGCGTCGCCGGTGTCGCTCACGTCGTTGTTCTGAAGTACGTTCAGGCGCGAGCCGTTCTCCAGGACGATGCCAGCGTCCGAGCCGAGCAGCGGGTCGAGGATGATCCCGCTGATCGTGTTGTTCCGGATCTCATTCCGGTGCGAGTCGAAGACGTGGATCGACATGCCGTTGGAGAAGAACTGGTTGTCCTCGATGAGGGCGCCCTCGGTGCCGCTCATCAGCTGGAGGCCGGTCTCACCATTGGAATCGAAGGTGTTGCCGTGTACCCAAGGGCCGATTCGGCCGTTGTCCGCGTCGAAGAGTTGGACGCCCGTCAGCGCATTGCGGACGAGGGCCATCCCGGTCACTTCGGTGTGGTACGAGTTCGGTCCGAGCAGTACGCCGTAGCCGAAGTTCGTGACCGTCCCGTTTCGGATCAGGACGTTCGGGTAGCCGCTCCGGATTCCGGGCGTCAGGCCGTCTTCTTCGCCCAGCTCGAGGATCAGACCGCTCGACACGGTGAACCCGCCGAGGTCGAGGATGATGTCCGGCGCGCCGATGGCGATGCCTTCGCCGAGGCAGCCTGTGACGTCGGCCAGCAGCCGCGTGCTCTCGGTGATGACCTCGCCACAGGTGACGACGCGATCGACGAGAGTCTCATCGCGCGGCGCCTGCGGCGGCGGAGCGGCCTGGACGAAGCGCAGCTCGAGCTCCGGCAGCGTGATCTCGGGGGGATCCTGGGGCTGCTCCCTCGAGATGAAGGTCTGGTCGCCGCGGTCCTGATCGCTCTCGTGCTGGTCGCGGACGACCCAGCCGAAGTTCGGCATCGTGCCCGCGAAGACCGCCTCGACGTGCGACTTGACGTCGAAGTCGCGGTATCCCTCGCCGGCGTCCGCCGAGGCGTCCATGGCGCCCGCAACCGGGCTGGGCTGGGTGGACCAGTTGAGCGTGCTCTCCTTCCACGTCTCCGAGAGAGGGACCGCCACGAGGGTCCTGCCTTCGGTGTGCGAGCTCGAGTAGAGGCGCAGGGTGGCCGACTCGAGGACGCAGTCGGGCGCATCCGACTGGAGCGGGAAGCGGAAGAACGCGCGCGCGTTCTCGGGCACGAGCGGCTGCCCGTTGCCGGGATCGGTTGCGGCCGAACGGACATCGAGCTCGGTCTCGAACGTGTAGTTCTCGAGCGGGTTGACCTGGTCGGCCCAGCCGTCCGCGGACGGCGTCAGCGTGACGTTCGCCTCGTCGCAGGTCAGTGGCGTGCCACCGTCGTCGGGATCCGGCCCGACGCGCCAGGTGTAGCTGGCGGGCGTCGGATCGGGGCCGGACGCCTCGCCGGCCCAGGCCCGGACCTCGAAGGTGTGGAGGCCGGTTGTCAGGTCGGAGTACATCATCGGGTTGGTGCACTCGAGCCACAGCGCGGGGTCGCGGCTGTCCAGCCGGCACTCGTACTCGGCGAACTGCGAGGGCGTGAAGTCGCTGACCGCGGTGAAGCTGAAGAGCGCCGACCGGCTGTTCGTCTGGGGCGTGCTGGCCGGCGTCGGCGGGACGGTCGTGCCCGACGGCAGGGCGGGAGCTTCGACGATGAGCGTCTCGGGCGGCGTCATGCCGATGCCGCTGATGAGTTGGCTGACCGGGATCGGGTCGACGTTGCCGGCCCGGTCGAACGCGCGCACCTCGAACGTGAACATCCCCCCCTCGGGGAGCGGCACGGACCACGGGCTGGAGCAGCCGTTCCACATTAGCTCGGGCGGGACCGGATCCCAAGGTGCCACGACCTCGGGCTCCTCGACCAGCTCGCTCTCGAGGAATCGGCACTCGAAGTTGAGCTCGTCCGGGGCGGTTAGATTGTCGGTTCCGCGGAACCGGAACGCCATCGTCCCGATGCCGTCCTGGACCGGCCCATCCTCGCCCAAGGTGAAGTGGGTGTCGGGCGGCTGGTCGTCGATCGGCGGCGGATCGCCGACGAACTCGTAGGCGCCCGCGTCGCAGCGCCCGTTCTGAGGACGCTCGACGCCGCGCTGGTCAACGACCGAGCAGGGCTGCTCGCTGGTGTCGATGGCAAGGCTGCCCCACTGGAGGGCGTGGGTCAGGGTCGGTCCGCCGTTGTCGGCGAGCGCCCACAGGTCGGGGTGGCCGAGGCGGTCGTGGACACCGAGTTCGATCGGGCTCTGGGCATTCGCCTCGGTCACGGCCAGGTAACAGGTGTGCTTCGGCCCCGACTCGAGGTTTCCGCCCTCGGACCGGATGTACCAGTCGCAGTTGCCGCCCTGGAGGCTGCCGCCGACGATCGAGTTCCTGACGATGACCGACGCGTTGGTCTTGGGCGGGATGTCGGGCGAGAAGTCCGACTCGACGACCCCGATCCCGCCGCCCGCCGGCGCCGAGTTGCGCCAAATCGTCATGTGCACGAGGCGGAGCTCGCCGTCGGCGTCGTGGAACAGCCCGCCGCCCGCAACCGCGGCCTTGTTCCCGGAGATGGTCGTGTTCTCGTACAGGGACTGGCCGTCGGCGAAGCTCATGATCCCGCCGCCCCGGCCGGCGTTCTCGTCGAGCTCGCCGTCTTCGGTGAACCCCAGGCGCGCCGTGTTGTTCGCGAAGAGCGACCCGCGCACGATGATGCTGTTGTCCGGGGCGTTCGCGAGACCGCCGCCGATGACGCCGCTGTTGCCCTTGATCGTCGAGTCGAGGATGTGGAACTCGCCGCTCGACGTGTTGAAAATTCCGCCGCCTTCCCCGCCGGCCCGGTTGCCGGACACGGTGACGCGCAGGAAGGTGACGCGCGTGGCGCTGTTCTCCAGGCCGCCGCCGTCCCAGGCCCGGTTGTTGCTGATCGTGCTGTCCTCGACGTGGACGTCGCCCAGGTTGTGGATGCTGAGCGCGCCACCTTCCTCGGTCGCCGAGTTGCCGTCGAACGTCGAACGCAGGATCGAGACCGGTCCGCCATCGGTGTGGAGCGCGCCGCCGCCGGCGACGTCGTCGCTCAGCACACCGTCCTCGATGATCGGCACGCCCGCATGGTTCTCCGTGAACGTCGAATCGAGGATCGTCTGCTGGCGCTCACTGTGCGTCCACACGCCGCCGCCCTCGCCGTTCGACACGTTCTCGGTCACGGTCACCCGGGTCAGGGTCATCGACGCCCGTCCGGAGCTCGAGATGGCCGCACCGTGATCCGAAGAGTGGTTCTTCTTCAACGTTGTGTCGGTGATGCTGAGCTGGGCGTCCCCGTCGTTGTAGATGCCGCCGCCGTTCTCGGCGATGTTCTCGAGGACCTGTGAGTCGCGGACCGTGAACGTCCCGCGCAGGCCGTACTGCGAGATGTGCCCGCCGCTGTAGAGGCCGCCGCCGTTCGCGGCCTGGTTCTTCGAGAACACGCTGTTCGTGACGGTGACGGTGCCGCCCTCGGTGAACAGGCCGGCCCCTTCGGCTGTCGTCCGGTTCTGCGTGACGGTGCTTCCGCCGACCGTGACGATGCTGTCGCCCCAGTTGGCGATCCCGGCGCCGGCGCCATCGGCGGCATTCAGCGAGACGGTCGAGTCGGTGACCGCGATCGTGCCGACCTTGCCCCAGCGCGCCTGGTTCGCGATCGCGCTGGCGGCGATCGGATAGTCCGCGGGGTCGACGAGGATGAACCCCTCCGGGTCGAGCGGGTCGGGCATGATCGGCCCCGGGTTCAGCGTGATGACGCTTCCGTGCGAGACGGTGATCGTGCCGCCCGAGACGTTGTTGATGGCCCCGCCACTGCCGCCTGCAGAGCCGTTGCCGGTGAACGTCGACGCCCGGATCTCGACGCGGCCGTGCGGCAGGAGATCGAGATTCGGCGGCTCCGTGGCCCATTCGTAGTCGTTCAGGTCGGCGTGGTTCAGCCCGCCACCCGCCTTCTCGGCGTAGTTGTCCCTGACTGTGACGCCGTCGAGGGTCAGCTTGCCCAGCGACCAGTTCTGGATCGCGCCGCCTTCCTCGGGGCTGTAGCCGTTCTGGAGAGTCACATCGCGGAAGGTGACGTCGCCCGCGCCGGGGTGGATCTCGAAGAGGCGATCGATGCCGCGCGCGATGACGGGTGAGCTCGGCAGCGGCGTGCCGCCGTCGATGACGACCTCGCCGAGGTACCCGGGGGCCTTCGCGATCGTCACGGGGTCAAGGATCTCGAAGTCACCGACGTTCGCGGCATTCTCGTTGATCGGTGCGATCTCGATCGGGTAGACCCCCGGCAGGATCTGGATGGTGTCGGGAAGGAGGCCGCCGCGCGCGTTCGCCTCCTGGATGGCGGCGCGCAGCGTGCACTGCTCGCCGGGGGCCGAGTCCGCGTCGCAGCTGCCGTCGCCGACGTTCATGTCGACGCGGTCTCTCGTGTCGTTCACGACCCACGTATGGCCGAGCACGATCGAGAGCATCACGACGAGCAGCGTCGCCGCCGCGGTCAGGCTCGAGGCGGGGACTCGGATGCGGCGGGGGATGCGTGTCCATGCGCGCCGCGCCGGTCCCATCACCTCGGAGATTCGGCGTCTGACGGGGGCAGTGAACCTCTCGGCAGTTGCGGCCGATCTGCCGATGCCCGCAGCGGCGGCGCG